>JAISYY010000067.1 GCA_031269635.1 Tannerella sp.
GGTGCTTTCAAAACTTTCGCCGAACAGTTCCCTACCGGAGTTGTTGGCGGACACTTCGTCCCTTTCGTGCACCCTGTAGTCGTCGAAGGTCGTGATATGCAACGCGGCGCCGTCGCCGGCGGAAGGTGCTGTCTCCATGTCGTTCACGGGTGTGGCGTCCGTCACGAAATAGTACCCGTACATGGAGTACGGATTATTGTCATGGAAGAATTGAACGTTTTCCCGGGCGGCGTTCGGGTCTGTGCCATACGCCCAACGGACGGGGCCTTTGCCGTAGAACAGGATGCAGTCGGCACCGCGGTAGACGGGGATGGCCGGCAGATCGTCGATATAGGGTTTGGAAAAGTCTTCCTCCAGCATCCAGCCGCCGTAGCCGTGTACGGACACTTTCGCCGGGTCGGCAAAACCCATCTTTTTCAGGTCGGCGTGTGTGAGCTTGTAGATGGCGGTTTTGTCCACGCGGATTTTGACCCATTTCCCTTCCGAAAGAACAGACCGGGCTGCATAGAGACTTCCGTCCGCCCGGATCGCTCCTGCCGAGAACAAACCGATCAGCAATGCCAATCCTGTCCATATCATCATCGTACCTTTCCGCATTGTTGTTCCATCCATTATTTAACGCACATAAAAATCAAGCAGTTTGCTATCGCCGAGGTATCCCTGCAACCGGTCGCCGATGTGTACCGCTCCGACACTTGCGGGCGTACCGGTGTAAATCAGGTCGCCCATGCGCAGGGTGAAGAAGCGGCTCACGTATGCGATGATTTTATCCACAGAAAAAATCAGGTCGCACGTGTTACCCGTCTGTACCGTCTGCCCGTTCACGTCCAGGTGAAACGCCAGCCGGCGGATGTCGCCCGCGCTCGAAAGCGGCAGAAACTTCCCCGCGACGGCCGCATGGTCAAACGCCTTGCTGATTTCCCAGGGCAATCCCTGCTGTCTCAGTCGCGTCTGGAGGTCGCGCGCCGTGAAATCAATCCCTACCGTCACCTCTTCGTAATAGCGGTGTGCAAACGGTTCGGCAATATGCTTGCCCAACCGGCTGATTTTAACCACAAGTTCTGTCTCGTAGTGCACGTCGGACGAGAAATCGGGAATAAAAAACGGTTTCCCGTCCTTCAGCACCGCATCGCCTTTCATAAAAATCACCGGCTCCTGCTGTTCTAACGTATGATGCAACTCTTTATTGTGAGCGGCATAATTCATCCCTATTGCAAAAATCTTCATGTCAGTAACGTCATGTCTCAAAAAAAGACTGTCAACCGGTGCAAAAATAATCATTTTCCGAATAGATTGATCAGGACGGGTGCATTTCGAATGGCTTCCTGCTTCGCGACAAGCTGAAATACACCCGAACAGTAGTCTATTTATCACCGAATTTTATGCGCCTCCTGTTTTTCGCACCTTGCCTTATTTGCGTTCTACTGCGACGGATTGACCGAAATGAGCGGAAACGGAAAAGGTAACTACACGCAAATTTGGGACGGCGATATGAATCAGTTGTTTGAAGCAGGCAACGGCGAGGCGTTTGAAAATACAAAGGTGGCGCAGGTTACAAGTGTTTTGCCGGTAAATGACGTTTCGGTTAATGCGGTTGAATTGTGGTCGGACGACACAGGCTATGTACGGGCTGTTATACCTCTCGCACTGCAATAAGCGTGATGCTTGACAAATGGTGATAAACCCCGCCGTCGGTACGGATTTCGTACCCGACGCGGCTGCACTTTCGACATTACCGCCGTCAAACGCCTTTATCATCGCTATAATGAAAAATTTATTTGATGTTTTGTTCCAAGTGAAATATTTTCATTATCTTTGCCACGAATATTTAACGATTAAAGTTTTTGCTTATGTAACAGAACAGCGCGTAACTTGTTGCGCAACAGACATATAAATAGCGATTTTGCTCGTTATTCTTGTTGTTCATTTTCCACACTAAACCCTATTTATAGGGCTACCACAAGAATAAGTCAGTGAAACGCCGTGTATCGGCGTGGAACGACTTGTAAGTGGTAGAGGCGTGGAAACCTGAACAACAAAGCAGGAAGTTTCACGCTATTTTTATATCCTGTTCACTGACTAAGAGAAAAATATAAACTAAGAGATAAATCACAATGTTAAATTTTAAGAGTATGTTAGAAAAGATTAATTTCAGAATCCGAGAAATGGGGGCAGAGACCATTCAAAAAAGCGCGGCGCGTCCGAAAAGCCAAACGAGTAAGAAAAACTTATTAACAGTCATATACAGATAAAATTGTAATTTTGTTTTCAAAAACAGTTAAATATGCCCACAATAATCCAAATAACAGCCTTCGTCGCCTTGCTACTGTTCGCCTCGTGCAGCAACAACCGCCCCGCCAAAACAACCGTCGAAGCCGCACTGCAAAGTAGCGTTGACACCGAGAAGCGTATTGTTGATACGCTTGCCACATACAACAACTGCCCCGCCAAAACGACCGTCGAAGCCGCACTGCAAAGCAGCGTTGACACCGAGAAGCGTGTTGTTGATACGCTTGCCGCCAACGCGACCGTCGAAGCCGCACTGCAAAGTAGCGTTGACATCGAGAAGCCGCTATACCTCACTGTGATTTATAAACAGCCAATAAACGGACATGACGTTAAGATTCAATATTATAGATTAGATGACGACCCCAACCCCGATGGTCATATAGTTGTTTCAAAAGGAAATAAAGTTAAAGTAATATATGAAGATTGGGTAAGGGACGTTGATGATGATATAGATTACGATTTGTATAATTTACAGAACAATATCAGTAAAGATACCGTATATTATGTTGATTATCAGAAAGCCCCTTCTAATCGGTTTAGT
>JAISYY010000123.1 GCA_031269635.1 Tannerella sp.
CCGGAATAACCGCCGGCGTTTTTCGTTTCATTTACACGCAAAAGGACAGCGCCCTTATCCTTCTGATCCACATATATTATCATTTCTCCTTTACCCGGATCCCAGCCGGCACGAATCTGATCTATCTTTTGATACGTTTCACCCAACAGATCATTATCTCCCCCAATATAAAACAGTATATTCCGTTTTGGATAAGGTTCCGGTTCCACAACTTCACTGATACAACCGGAATATAAGGACATCATCATTATCCCGAAAAATAATAAAAACACCCTGCTACTACATTCTTTATAATGCATTCGTATCATTTCCATTCATATCAAATTTTATTATGTAAATCGTAAAACACTGCAAATATACGATTTATTATTGATTAATGTCATATATTCCAAATTTGTTTTCTTCATCGTTCAATGCACGATCATACTCAAACTAACGCGCTTGCGCGCCTCGTCGACCTCCAGCACTTTGACCGTAACGTGCTGATGCAGCGAAACGACTTTTGTCGGGTCGCTCACGAAACGGTCTGCCAGTTGCGAAATATGCACCAGTCCGTTCTCTTTTATTCCCATATCGACGAAAGCGCCGAATTTAGTGATGTTGGTCACTATTCCCGGCAGTACCATTCCTTCACGCAAGTCGCTTATCGTCTTTACCGAAGGGTCAAATTCAAACACTTTAATCGTTTCGCGCGGGTCACGACCGGGTTTTCCCAGTTCCGTCAGGATGTCCTGCAATGTCGGGAGACCGGTTTTTTCCGTTACATAACGTTCGAGGACAATTTTATCACGCAGCGCCTCACCGGCAAGCAAGTCCGAAACGCTGCAATCCAGATCCTTCGCCATACGCTCTACCACGCCGTAGCTTTCCGGATGCACGGCGGAATTGTCAAGCGGATTGTCCGCCCCCTGGATGCGGAGAAACCCGGCGCTCTGTTCAAATGATTTGGCGCCCATCTTAGGCACTTCCAGCAACGACCGGCGGGAGCGGAACATGCCGTGTTCAGCCCTGTAATCCACGATATGCTGCGCCAGCGCGCTGCCTATCCCCGACACATACGTCAGGAGATATTTGCTTGCCGTATTGACGTTCACCCCCACCCTGTTTACACACATTTCCACGGTTCGATCAAGCGCATGTTTCAGCAAAGTCTGGTTGACGTCATGCTGATACTGGCCTACGCCGATCGACTTCGGGTCTATCTTCACAAGTTCCGCCAGCGGGTCCATAAGCCGCCGTCCGAGCGAGACGGCGCCACGAACGGTCACATCATACTGTGGAAATTCTTCACGCGCCGTTTTGGAAGCGGAATAGATACTCGCCCCGCTCTCGCTTACGCTGAACACCTGTACCTTGCGGTCGTACCGGATCGATTGCACAAGCTGTTCCGTCTCGCGCCCCGCCGTGCCATTCCCTACGGCAATCGCCTGTATATCGAACTGCTCAACAAGGTGAGCGATTTTCCGCATAGCGCTCAAACGATTGCTTTGCGGCGGATGCGGATATATCGTTTCGTTGTGAAGCAAGTCTCCCTGTTCATTGAGACACACCACCTTGCAACCCGTACGGAATCCGGGATCGATGCCGAGTATCCTTTTCTGTCCGAGCGGGGGGGAAAGTAATAACTGGCGCAGGTTCTCCTCAAAAATACGGATCGCTTCCCTGTCGGCCGTTTCCTTGCTCAGGGCGGCAAACTCGGTTTCGATAGACGGCTTCAGCAGGCGTTTATAACTGTCGGTCACGGCCATTCGCACCTGTGCGCCGGCATCATCCGCCGCCTTGACAAAATAGTTGCAAAGACGTTCCGGCGCATGTTCTCCATCCGGCGATATGTCAACGCGCAGGAAACCCTCCGCCTCGCCGCGGCGCATCGCAAGAAGCCGGTGCGAGGAGATGCGGCGCAACGGTTCGCTGACTTCAAAATAGTCGCGGTATTTATCCCCATCCCCCTCTTTTCCTTTGATTACGCGGCTTGAGATAACCGCTTCACGCTCAAAAACGTTACGGACGATATTCCGCGCCGTCGTATTTTCATTTACCCATTCGGCAATAATATCACGTGCACCGGCAAGCGCTTCTTCAACCGTAGACACGCCATCAGACAAATAGCGCCCGGCCACTCCGTTCAGGGCGGCCGCCCCTGCACCCGGCAGGCGTTGCGACATAACGATCCTGGCCAGAGGCTCCAGGCCTTTTTCACGCGCTATCTGCGCCCGCGTACGGCGTTTCGGCTTATACGGCAGATACAAATCTTCCAGTTCGGTAGCCGACCAGGTCGCGTCTATTCTGCCGCGCAGTTCATCCGTCATCTTCCCCTGCTCTTCGATCGTCGCAACAATCGTTTCTTTCCTTTTTTCTATTTCAAGCAAACGCCTGTATTCGTCCGATATATCCGAAATTTGCACCTCATCCAGTCCCCCTGTCCGTTCTTTCCGGTACCGGCTGATAAAAGGAATGGTCGCGCCGTCATCCAATAATAATAACGTATTCAGCGCTTGCTGTTCCGCTATCTGAAGTTTTCCGGCAATTAACGCCGGGATTTTACTGTTCATCGTTTTAATCATTTAGAGCGTGCAAAAGTAAGAAAAAAGAAACTTCCCGTAGAAAAAAAGTTTCTTGCCGTGTAAAAAAAGTGTCCGACGGGATGTCTATGTATATGGATATGCAGCAAGAACCTTCGCCTGGCAAGGCGCCTCCCAACCACGCCTCAAAAAAAATTAACCGGAAAGCGTTTTTTTGTTGCATATTATCAAAATATGCATTGCCTTTGGCGTCAGAGTTTGCAGAAATAAGGGTAAAAAAATAATAGATATGTACAACAAACAATTTTCTCCCGGACGTAAAACAGACCGCCTCCCAAGCCCGTAAATAAATTCCGATAATACGTGGTGTCGTTTCGCGAACTACTATATTTCAGCTATTTAAATAATCACCCGATGCCTTCTTCCCACTTCGGGCGGGAAAGGAATCATCCCCTTCGCCCCGTCATACGGCGCCCACACCGCCCGCGATGCCCGTTGCGCAGGACGTCATCCTCTCGCCGGTAAATCCGTATACATATTCCTGCACGTCCGCGAAATCGCCGGCACGTTTGCGGCAACTGCCGATTGTATAACAAGAACAAAAACCAATTTATATTATAATATTCACATCTCAAAAACTATTAGTTATGAAAATTATCAAGTTACGTATTGAACATTTGCAAGATATTGTATATAAGAAATTTAGAAACAGAAACAACAAACCGCCGAAAGATTTTATCAATGCACTAAAACGGCAGGGCGTAATTGTTGAGCCTGTGCGAAACAAACAAAACCGCATTTACGGTATCCGCTTCCAATTTGACGGCGAAACGTTCAAGGCATCAGAAATCGGCAAGGAGTTCGGGCTTCGCTCGCTGTTCCTGCATTACGGACAAAACATCGACGGCAAAACAACAAATCCGAAACACTTTGAAC
>JAISYY010000096.1 GCA_031269635.1 Tannerella sp.
ATTGCCCGGAAAGAAAAAAATAATTCTTAATTCTTAACTCTTAATTCTTAATTAACTACATTTGCACCCCCGTACGGGACTTGCTTAAACCTCTTCGATGCAAAAAAGTCTTAAAGGGGAGATTTTTTTATATATTAGTGCTAAATTTGAAGCGTAGAAACAAAAAATATTTGAATTTCTTATGAAGAAAAATGTGATTTTATTAATGGGATTGCTTTTGTGCCCGGTGTTATTGCAGGCGCAGTACCGGGATGCAACGAAAGAACAGCAGGACGAAATCGTAAGTAAGATTACGCGGGCTGCGGATGGTATGAAAACTTTGCAGGGTGATTTCATACAGGTCAAGGAGTTGTCGTTTATGGACGACAAGGTGACGTCCGAAGGAAAGATGTATTACAGCAGGACGGATAAAATACGCTGGGAGTATACGAAACCTTATAAATATGTGTTTACGATGGACGGGAAAAACGTGCGGATGGGCGACAAGACGAACAAAGTGCCGGTCAGTTCGAGCAAGATGTTCAGCGAGATAAGCAAAGTAATGATTGGGGGCGTCAGTGGGAGCGGGCTTGTCGGTTCCGCCGATTTTGCGGCCGTCTTCATGGTCGGGAAAGACGATTATAAAGTAATCCTTACCCCGAAGAAAAAAGAAATAAAAGACCTTTTTTCTACCGTTCAGCTATATGTCGGCAAGGAGGATCACCGTATCCATTCGGTCGAACTGATGGAGAAAAGCGGCGACAAGACAACGATCACGCTGAAAAACGTACGGATTAACGAGGCCATTAGCGATACTATTTTTTCAGAGTGACCTTCGTGACAATGAATACCGGATATTATATATGTACACCCGCCGTGGCGGGAAACGGCGTTTGCAGCCGGGACGGTTCCGGCTTGCGCCCCCGCGGGTGGCGGTTGCGGCGGGAAGCGATGAAATACATCCTTTTATTTATGTTGCCTGCGTTGTTTGCGGGTTGCGTAGCGGTATCGCCGGCGGTTAAGCGTGCGGAGACAGCCCGGAAGTCGGACGCACGCGTGTGGACGGAAGATTTCCATTCCGGCAGCCTGAAGAACCGCTACCGTGTGGCCTTGAAGACGCCGGATAAAAGCATAACGGGGTTGTGTATCCTGAAAAAATCGGGGGATGAATGGCGCGGGACGTTAATCAGTGAAATGGGGGCGAAAGCGTTCGATTTTATCGTTACCGACGGCAAATGCGAGTTGCTTAACGTCATTCCGGCGATGGACAAATGGTATGTGAAGAAGACGGTAGCAGCCGATTTGTATTACCTTTTCAACGTTGACAATCCCAAAGCCCCGTTCCAAAAGCGGCTTGAACGCTTTGAACAGGACGGGCGTCTCGTCGTTAATTACGGGAAAAAACAGATTCTGGCGGAGCCGGACGGCTCTTTGCGGTTGATAAACAGCCGCCGGAAGTTGCAGTATGAATTAAGGAAAATGGTCGAAATAGACCCGGATAAAATTATAATGTAAATGCTTAAGGACGATTTTTTTGAAATAAAAGGAATAACAGAAACGGTGAAAGGTAGGACATACCGTATCGTTTTGAATGTTTTACACCCTGTTTTCCGGGCGCATTTCGCCGGCAGTCCCATTGTACCCGGAGCCTGTATTGCACAGATGATAAAGGAACTGGCGGAGGACTATCTGTCTGCCCCGTTTTTTATCGCCGCCATAAAAAACATGAAATTCCTTAAGGTGATTAATCCGCTGGAAAATCCCGGCGTGTCGGTGCAACTGGCTTGTACTGTGCAGGAAAATGAAAGCGTTTGCGTATCTTTCGTCATAAACGACGGCGATGCCGTTTTTTCAAAAGCAATCCTTATTTTGAACCCCGTTAAAAAATAAATTAGCCGTGCAGCAGGATACTACGAAACAAATTCAGGATGTGCTGTCGCCGCAACGGGAAACTATCCCGTCTTCCGCTTTGCAAAAACGGATGGAAGCGCTGTGCCTCTGTGTGGTTATTCCGACGTACAATAACCGGGAAACGCTTGCCGGCGTGATACGCGACGTACTGCAATACACGTCGGACGTGATTGTTGTAAACGACGGTTCGACCGATGATACGGCCGCGATACTGGAAGGTTTTGCCGGCAAAATCGAAGTCGTGTCGTATATGCCGAACAAGGGGAAGGGCTATGCCCTGAAATGCGGTTTTAACCGTGCGGAGGAGCTTGGATACAGGGGCGCCGTGACGATTGATTCCGACGGGCAACATGCCGCTTCGGAGATAGAGACGTTTGTCATGTATGCGGCGAAATATCCCGGTGCGCTTCTTGTCGGGCAGCGCACGGTTGAAGGTAGCATGCCTGCGAAAAACAGTTTTGCGAATAAGTTCTCGAATTTCTGGTTTACCGTTCAGACGGCATCCCGGCTTAATGATACGCAAAACGGCTTCCGTCTGTATCCGCTTGCCGGGATGAAAGGGCTGCGCCCCGTATCTTCGCGTTATGAGGCGGAGCTTGAGATGCTCGTTCGCCTGGCGTGGAAGAGAGTGAAGATAATATCTGTCCCTACGCACGTATATTATCCTCCCGAAAAGGTGCGCGTCACACATTTCCGTCCCGGACGCGACTTTTTCCGTATCAGCGCGCTCAATACCATCTTCTTTTTCCTGGCGATAATCTACGGCTATCCGTCGATGTTTTTCCGTTGGCTGTTTACTAAAAAGGGAATATCATGACAAAGTTTTTTCTTTCGGTATATGATTATTTTTCGGAACGCAGGGGCTTACTGTTTACGCTTTTGTCTTTTCTTGTGATAACGTTTCTCTACGCCGCTTTTCAGGTTCGGTTTAAGGAAGACATATCCGGTTTCCTGCCCGAAAACAGGGAGAATGAGCGCATAAACAGCGCCTATCAGTACGTCGCCTCGTCGAACAGGGTTACCATATATTGCCGCAGTAAGGATTCTTCCGGCGAAGCGGTAGCGCCTCTGATCGACGCTGTCGACGCATTGGCCGGAAGGCTGCAAACGCGCATGGATTCGACCCGGATCAAAAGCATCTTCTACCGGGTGAATATGGCGGAGATGCTGGCCGTCTCGTCGTTTATCGTTGATAATATGCCTTATTTTCTTGATGAAAACGATTACGAACGGATGGATACTTTACTGACGCGCGAGGCGATCGCCCGCCGGATGAACATAAATAAAAATGTGCTGGCCTCGTCGGCCGGTATGCTTGTGCGCAACAATTTTCTTTCCGACCCGTTGCAGATGACGGAGGCGCTGATGCGCAAACTGCAGGATTTCAGGGCGGGCGACCAGTACCGCCTTTATCAGGATCACCTGTTCACGGGCGACGGCGAGGCGTTGATGTTCATCGAATGTGCCATTCCTGTGAGTGAAACGGGGATGAACGCCGTTTTCCTCGATTCGCTGCAATCGTTTATCGCCGGGACGGAAAAGGAATTTGCCGGAGTTGCGTTTGAATATACCGGGGCGGCGGAGATAGGGCTGACAAATGCCCGCCGGATACGGCAGGACACGATATTGTCCATGTCGCTTGCCGTGGCGGTCATGCTCGCCCTGCTGGTTTATTCGTTCCGGAGCGGACGCAGGATACTTCTTATTTTTGCTTCCGTACTTTTCGGCGGGCTTTTCGCGATGGCGTTTTTGTACGTCATACGCGGTGAAGTGTCGGTTATCGCGGTCGGGATAAGTTCCATCATGTTCGGCATAGCGATAAACTATCCGCTTCACTTCCTGGAACATCATCATCACGTCTCCAGTCCGCGGATTGTAATAAAAGACATCATAGCGCCGCTGACGATTGGGAACATAACGACCGTAGGCGCGTTTATGAGCCTTGTCTTCATCGGTTCCGGGGCGATGAGCGATCTCGGATGGTTCGCCTCGCTGCTTCTTGTCGGGACAATCCTTTTCGTCCTGTTCTTCCTCCCGCACCTGTCCGTAGCAGCCGGCCGTCCAAAGGTGCGGCGCGGCGCTCCCTCCCTGCTGCAGCGGTTTATCGCCAGCCCGTTCGAGAGGGATCGCCGTCTCGTTGTCGCCATTATCCTGCTGACGGTCTTTTTCAGCTTTTTCAGCGGCGGTTCGCGTTTCGAGACGGACATGCGGAAAATCAATTACATGACGGAGGCGCAAAAAAAATCTTTTGACAAGATGACGGGATTGCTGAATAATGGCCGGCATGTCGTGTATTACGTCACGGAAGGCGTCGATACGGAGGATGCACTCGCTGGGAACGAGGCGAATATGCCCGTGCTGCAGTCGCTGGTTGACGGGGGCGAAGTGTACAGGATAGGAGGCGTCGGGGGATTTCTGCCTTCGCGCGTGCGCCAGGCGGAAAGGATACGGCTGTGGAACGGTTTCTGGAGTACGCGCCGTGATAGCGTGATGACGTATTTGCGGGAAGAATCGCGGGCGCTGGGTTTTCGTGAAGATGCGTTCCGTGCGTTTGAAGAAACAGTTGGCCGCAGATGGGAGACTGTCGATATTTCGCATTTCGCGCCGCTGCGGGAGACACTTGCCGGAAACTATATCGTCGAGAAAGAAGGTAAGACAATGGTCGTGAATATGCTCTATACCGATCGCTCGAAAGCGCAGGCGCTCGAAGAACGGCTTAACGGCTACAGCCCGTCGGCGGTGGCTTTTGATGCCGGTTCGGTCACGCGGCGTATGGTATCGTCGCTGTCCGACAGTTTCAATTACGTGTTCTACGTCTGCGGGTTTATCGTGTTTTTCTTCCTGGTCCTGTCGATGGGACGTCTTGAGCTTGGTCTTATCGCCTTTGTCCCGCTGGCTTTGAGTTGGATATGGATACTCGGCATGATGAATCTATTCGATATCCGCTTTAATATCGTGAACGTTATCCTGGCGACGTTTATTTTCGGGCAGGGCGACGATTATACCATTTTTATGACCGAAGGACTGATGTACGAATACGCTTGCGGGCGGCGGATGCTTGCGTCGTATAAGAAAAGTATTGCGATGTCGGCGCTGATCATGTTTACCGGTATGGGGATGCTCATCCTGGCGAAGCATCCCGCGCTGCGTTCGCTTGCCGAAGTGACGGTCGTCGGGATGTTTTCGGTCGTTATCATGGCCTATATTTTCCCTTCGCTGCTGTTCCGCCTGCTGACGGTGAAGAACGGCCGCAAGCGCCTGATGCCCGTGACGCTGAAAAACCTGCTCGGCATGATTTATGCGTTCCTGTTTTTTTTAGTGATGAGCATTGTCATTACCGTTACCGGGTGGGTCATGTTTGCGTTCGGGGCGGCGACGGAGAAGAAGAAGATGCGCTATCATACGCTGCTTTACCGGACGGCCCGCTTTGTGATGTATCACATCCCGCAGGTCAGGACGACGTTCCGCAACCTGTCCGGCGAAACGTTCGACAGGCCGGGCGTGATCATCTGTAACCACCAGTCGCATATCGACCTGATGTGTGTGATGATGCTTACGCCGCGGCTCATCATCCTGACGAACGACTGGGTGTGGAACTCCCCGTTTTATGGTAGCCTGATAAAATATGCCGAGTTCTATCCCGTGTCGAACGGGATAGAGAACGTGTCGGATCGCTTGCGGGAGGCGTTCCGCCGCGGCTATTCAATCGTCGTCTTCCCCGAAGGGACGCGCTCGGCCGACTGTTCGATCGGACGTTTCCACCGCGGTGCGTTCTACCTCGCCGAACGGTTGAACGCCGATATAATCCCCGTAATGATCCACGGCGTAGGCCACGTCCTTCCCAAAGAGGAATTTATGCTTCGCAAAGGCCGGATACACATCCGGGTGATGCCTCGGATAACTCCCGGCGACGGCCGTTTCCGCAAAGACTACTCCTCCCGTTCCATAGACGTCCGCCACTACTACCGGGCTGAATACCAAAAACTCTGCCTGGAAACCGAAACGCCGGATTATTACGCTGACTTGGTAATGAAAAACTATATCTACAAAGGCCCTGCCGTAGAACGGGAAGTCCGCCGGAACCTGCGGAAACACAATAATTACACAAAAGAAATCGCCGCCCTGCCCAACGCCGGTGAAATAACGATCCGGAACACCGGCTACGGCGAATACGCCCTGCTGTCGGCGCTGGTGAAAAAAAACCTGCAAATAACCGCCGTCGAGCC
>JAISYY010000164.1 GCA_031269635.1 Tannerella sp.
TTGAAGTTCTTTCCGAACTGCAAGACAGTACAAAACCCGAATAATTCACAACAATGAATACAGTGGACAAGAAAATTTTCGTCATCACAGCATTATTGTGTTTAATCTGTCAATTCGGCAGCGCGCAGAACCACACGCTCAGGCAAACCGGAGTGAAAGGCGAAAGCGCCGATGAACAGCAGTTAACGCTTTCCCGCCCGGCGGCAGAGGTGGACATCCTCTCCGCTGAAGTAAAACCGGCGCTCGTTTACGGCAAAAATCGAGAACTGCTTCAGCCCGTGATATTGCAGGCGGTCAACCGGGGCAATCCGCAGACGATAGACATCCTTGTGGGAGGCGTCAAATCGAAGCAGGTCAGGCTTGACGCCGGCGCCAACGTCATAGAAATCGGCGTGCCGGAAGTAAAAACGGAGGCGGATTATACCCTTGCGCTCTCCGCCGGCGGCAAAATCATCGGGGAAACTGTTGTCAAGGCGTTCCCTGTCAAACTGCGAACGGTGTATCTCCTGCAACACACGCATACCGACATCGGCTATACCAAACCCCAGACCGAAATCCTGGCCGAGCACCTCCGTTATATCGACTATGCCATTGAATATTGCGAACTGACGGACGATTATCCCGACGACGCCAAATTCCGCTGGACGTGCGAAGCGGCCTGGGCCGTGAAGGAATACATCGCGAACCGCCCCAAAGAACAGGTCGATAAGTTCGTCAGGCGCGTCAAAGAGGGGCGGATAGAAGTCGCCGCGATGTTTTTCAACATGTCCGAGATTGTGGACGAAAACTCGTTTAAGACCTTCTTTGAGCCGCTCCGCACGTTCAAAGCGCTGGGTATCCCCGTGAAAACGGCCATTCAAAACGACGTGAACGGCATCGCCTGGTGTCTGGCCGATTATTTGCCCGACCTTGGCGTCCGCTATTTCTCAATGGGCGAAAACGGGCACCGCGCCCTTATACCCTTCGACCGCCCAACGCTCTACAAATGGGAATCCCCTTCGGGGAAACGCCTCTACTCCTATCGCTCCGACCACTATATGACGGCCAACTTCTGGGGAATAGACCGCGTGGACGACATCGAGCAACTGGCCCCCGGCCTGTTCAATTACCTGCGCGAGATCACGGAAAAGGGCTACCCGTTCGACGCTGTGGGCGTGCAGTATTCGGGATATTTTACCGATAATTCGCCGCCATCCGTGCACGAATGCGACCTGATTCGCCGCTGGAACGAGAAATATGCCGTTCCCCGGCTCAAGAGTGCCCTGTTTCATGAATTTCAGGACGACGTCACCTCCCGTTACGATGACCGCCTGCCCGTTATACGCGCCGCATACCCTGACTGGTGGACTGACGGCTTCGGGTCGGCCGCCCGCGAAACGGCCGCCGCACGCCGTACACATGCCGACATGATCACCGTACAGGGGCTGCTTTCGATTGCCGTTATGAAAGGCGTCCCGCTGCCTGCGCATACGCGGGACAGGATCAGGCATATCCACGAAAACCTCCTGTTTTACGACGAACATACTTACGGCGCAGCGGAAAGCATTACCGACCCCATGTGCGACAACAGCCAGGTGCAGTGGGCCGAAAAAGCCTCGTATGCCTGGGAAGCGTTGAAGAACGCCCAGATAATGTACGAAACCGCCGCCGGACTGTTGCAGACCTTTATCCCACGCGGACAGCGCCCGGCGGTGGCTTTCTTCAACACCCTGAACTGGGCGCGCTCCGGCACGGTAGAACTCTACATCGACCACGAGATCATCCCCACCGGCAAGGCATTCAAGATCGTTGACGCTGCCGGGAATGCGCTCAAAACGCAATACCTGCGCACCCGCAGTGAAGGCTCCTACTATGCCGTTCGTGTGGAAAACATCCCGCCGATGGGGTACGTTTCCTGTGATATTATTGTAGAAGAGGGCGCTGCGGAGGACGTGCCGGCCGCCAAAATAGAGGATTATACCGTAGAAAACGATTTCTTTAAAATCGTATTCGACCCCGATAAGGGAGATATAAAAAGCCTGTTCGACAAAGAACTGCAACTCGAGATGACGGACGCCGCCTCGCCGTGGCAAATGGGCGCTTTCGTATATGAAACGCTGGGGAACCGCCAACAGATGGAACACCATACGCTGACGGACTACGAGCGCAACGGCCTTGCCCATGTCCGGATAACGGCCGGCAACGACGGGCCTGTTTATCAAAGCATCCTCATTCACGGGGAATCCGCCTGCTGCCACGACGGATTCGGCGTCAATATCGAAGTGCGGCTCTTCCATCACGAAAAACGGATAGAATGGCATTATGCGGTGAAAAAGACCCCGGTCACCGATCCCGACGGCATATATGTCGCCTTCCCCTTCCGCCTGGAGGGCGCCCGGCTGCGTTTCGACGTGCAGGGAGGCGTGGTCAGCCCGGGCGAAAACCAGATCGAAGGGACGGCGTCGGACTGGAATACGGTTCAAAACTTCGTTGCGGCGCGGAACGACAGGGCGCAGTTCGTCGTCGGAAGCAGCCTCGCTCCTCTGTTTCAAATGGGAGGAATATGCACGGGGCAGTATCAGAGAAAAAAAACGTATGAATATCCGCACGTATATTCGTGGGTGACGAACAATTACTGGACGACAAACTTCCGCGCAAGCCAGGAGGGCGAATTGCGGTGGTCGTACTACCTGACGTCGTCCGACGATGTGTCCGACCGCTTTGCCACCCGTTTCGGATGGGCTTCGCGCGTGCCGGTGTACGCAAGGGTGGCGCCCTCCGGCAAGGAGAACCGCCTCCCGGCCTCGTTCGGCGCCTTTACGTTCAGTCACGACAATTTCCTGATGACTTCGGCCACGCCCGCCCTCAACGACGGGTACGTACTTATCAACGTGAGGGAGTTGGACGGCACGCCCTCGCGCCTTCAGATACTCGGCAGCGACGGCCTTCCGCTTGAGTTCGCCCTCGTCAATGCCGTTGAAGAAACGCTTCAAACGGGGTTAAGGGAGGTTGCCTTTGCGCCGTACGAAAACAAATTTATCCGGCTCAAAGCCGGACGAAAATCCCGGCAGCGCCGGAATTAAGCAAAATATGGAAGAACAAATAAAATAAAATAATAACAAATAAAAGAAAATAAAGATGAGACAGTTTACACATTTTTTAATTATCGGATTATTCATCGCCGTTTCTACGGCCGGCAGAGCGGAAACTTCAACCCCGTTGACCGTGCGCGACGCTTCTGCCCTTGAATGGAAACTATGGGGTTACCGCCCGAATGTCTGGCGGATGAATTTCGTTTTTGAATCGCTGAGCGGTACACAGGCGGATATTCAGGGAATTGACGCCGCCGTGCCCGGCTCGGTGCGCAATGCGCTGAAAAAGGCCGGACTTATTCCGGACTGGAATACCGGGATTGATTATACCGCCTCCGAATGGATTGAGAACCGCCACTGGCTTTTTTCGGCGAAAATTCCCGACGAATGGGCGGCTGCGAACCGGGAAAAAGCCGTTTTGAGATGCCACGGGCTGGATTATAAAGGCCTGGTAATGATTAACGGACAGGAAGCGGGGCGCTTTGAAAATGCGTTTATACCGTATGACTTCCCGGCAGGCAAATACCTGAAAGAGAAAAACAACACCCTTGTTTTCGTTTTTGAATGTCCGCCCGAAAACCTTGCCCAAATAAACTGGACTTCCAAAATAACGGATTGGAAACCGAGGTTTAATTTTGGTTGGGACTGGGTGCCGCGCATCGTACAGACAGGTATCTGGGATAAAGTGGAATTTGTTGTGAAAGACGGCAGCCGGAGCCTTATCTCCGAGACGGACGTTATGGCCGCTGCGCTTCCCGGTTCCGACAAAGGGAGTTTGACCGTCAAACTTGCCTTCGACGGCGATAAAATCAGCGGGAAAGTGCATTGCGCGCTCAGCGACGCCGCCGGGAAAACAGTCTGCGAAGGGACGTTTGACGCCGCCGAACTGCCTGGCGGGATAAAATGGGACAATCTGAAAATCAAACGATGGCATCCGAACGGCAATGGAGACCAACCGCTCTACCGCTTGCACATCAGCCTTGCGGACGAATCGGGCGTCATTGTGCAGCAGACGGAACGGCGGGTAGGGTTCAGGCATATCGAATGGCGGCAGTGCGAAGGCTCGGTACCCCATTCCGATCCCTGGATTTGCGTCATCAACGGTAATCCTACCTTTTTGCAAGGCGTAAACTGGACGCCGATCAGCCCGCTTTTTGCCGACCTGAAAGAAGACGACTACCGGCGGTTGTTGACGACTTACCGGGATTTGGGCCTTAACACCATACGTATATGGGGCGGCGGTTTCCCCGAAAAAGAATGGCTTTACGACCTGTGCGACGAGATGGGCATCCTTGTCTGGCAGGAACTTCCCCTGAGTTCGTCGGGGTTAGACGATTATCCTCCCGAAGGAGCGGCAGAGATATTGGCAATGAACAAGATCGCTGAATATTACGTAACGCGGCTCCGGCATCACGCATCGCTGTTGCTTTGGTGCGCCGGCAATGAACTGAATGAAAAAGGCAATGTAGCCCCGATAACCGACAAACATCCTCTTATCGGGAGCGTGAAAAAACAAATCCTGCGGCTTGACCCAACACGGAGGTTTCTACCCGGAAGCCCGTCCGGCCCAAACATAAGCGCCGGCTGGGAAAATTTCGGAAGCGGCAACAACTGGGATGTACACGGGCCGTGGAATCTGCCGTTCAGGGATGGCAGGCAAAATATGGACGACATCCGGGAGTTCTGGGGAAAAGACGATGCCCTGTTCCATTCCGAAGTCGGCGTTTCGGGGGCGATGTCGGCCGGGATGATACGCAAATACGCCGGGACATTCGACCCGCTGCCTGCCAACATATCAAACCCCCTGTGGCGAACGGTCAACTGGTGGATTGACTGGGAACAGTATTTATCCGC
>JAISYY010000176.1 GCA_031269635.1 Tannerella sp.
TGTATGCTGATGAGGCGTATGATATTACCGGGGAAGTGATTGAATATCTGAACAGGCAGTATGCCTCGTCTCCTTCGGCAAAGACGGACGAATAAGCGGGATGTTCGATAGGGAATGAAAGCCGGAACTCTGCTTGTATGGAGAGTTCCGGCTTTTTTAGTGTGCAGGCGTATATAAGGTCAGAATTTCTATTATGTTTTTTTATGAAAAAATTTGCGGGTTAATTTTTTTCTGTATATTTGCCGCGTGATTTAACAACAAAAAATGTTTTAATGTTTAATTGGCTAAATCTTTTTTTGAGGTGCTATCAGGAAAAATAACCGGCCACACGGAAGAGGAAGAAGTCTTTGTCCCTGAGTCCGTAGTTAGCTTCATTGAATTTTATTCCTGATTTTTTTGCGTAATCCGGTTAAATCTTTTCGGGAAGGAAGAAGTTCTTTTGCGGAAGCGCCGGTCTGTTTCATAAAGACGGCGAGTGAGAAAAACAACATTCCCGTATAGGCAATGCTTGATGTAAGCGCCGCCCCGAAAACGCCGTATTGAGGGATCAGTATCAATCCGGCAATGAGCAAAATAACAAATCCGAAAACCGAACAGAAGGTGCTGTACCTGATATTTCCGCTTCCGATGAAATAATGACTTAAAATACGATTGCTTCCCAACGCGACGATGCCGAATGACAGACCCGAAATAACCTTACGTATCCCGGCGAACTCCGCATTGAGGAGATATTCGGTATAAACCCATTCCGGCACGCAGAGGATTAGTCCCATCACGATTATAAGGATGCAATATGTAAGTTTGAACAGTTGCAGGGTCACACGTTTCTGTTCTTCGCGGACGGTCGTTTTCGAAACGCTGTTGTATTCTATAAAACTGACGCTATTGCTTATATGCCATACGCTTTCCGATATCTTTACGCCGGAATCGAGCAAACCGACGTTCCCGTATCCTCCGGCGCTCTTAACGAGAAAATAGTTAAGACGCATGGCAAGACCTTCGGCAAGGTTATCCATCCCGCTCCATATACCGTAAATAAACATCTCTTTCAGGACTTTCCACGACGATACACCGGCCGGAGGGATGTTTTTCCGTTTCGACAAATGGGGAATTATCAGCACAAAACTGTATATGCATGCCGTGAGACAGGCCAGGAACAGTCCCGCAAGATAACCGGCGACAGTCCTGTAACCGGCAATAAAATAAATACCGAGCAAAACGGCAAACATAAATACGCCTTGCAGGATGAATACCAGGTTGAATCCTTTCACATGGTCCCGGCCGAGCAGCATTAACGAATTTGCCGTTGTGAGCGACATCAGTACGGCCAGGGCAAATATGGCCGGTTCATAGTGTTCCGGCAACATGCCGCAAACGTACATCACGCCGCAGGCAACGGCCGAACCTGCAAAAGCCCATCCGCAGGCCGGATAAAAGACATACCGCAGATTATACCTGTTCATGAAATAAACAATCGTATTGCCGCAAAGGATGCTGTTGAAAATAACGGCAAAATTGGCCGAAGCATAAATGAGGCCGACCATACCCATCCCTTCGCGCCCCAATACCTTACTGTTGACAAATATCAGCAGCAAATTCAGCAAAGCCACAAGATAGCGCGCACCGATTGTATTTATAATATTCCTGAACATCCGAAACTCATTATTTCTTCCATGAAACGAAAATATTATTTACGAATATCCAGGCCGTCCAGCAACATAACGTACGTATCTATCGCTTCCCGTATCTCGGACGGGCGGATATATTCGTCTGCGCCGTGCGAACGGGCTGAATCGCCGGGGCCGATCTTGACCGACGCAAACGGCATCAGCGCCTGGTCGCTCAGGGTGGGCGAACCGAAGGGGTGTTTGCCCATCATAACGGCACGCCTGACAAACGGATGGTTTACGTCCGTACGGGACGAATTGAGGCGCGTACTGCGGGGCGTCACTTCGCAACGGACATGCGCCCGGATCTGCCGCAACAGCTCGTCGTTGGAGTAAAACTCATTGCTGCGTATATCTACGACAAACGTACAGCGGTCGGGTATGACATTATGCTGTGTCCCGGCCTGTATCTGCGTCACACTCATCTTCACCGGGCCGGACAAATCGCTCTCGTCGGGGAAGCGGAAGCGGTTGAACCATTCGATATCTCCGATTGCAAGCGATATTGCATTAACGCCTTCATTGCGTGCCGCATGACCGGCTTTCCCCGTGACCGTGCAATCAAGCACCATAAGCCCTTTTTCTGCAACAGCCGGTTGCATGCCGGTCGGTTCGCCGACAACGGCAAACGAGATGCCGGGAAGCAACGGCAATACGCTCTCTACTCCGTTTTTACCCGAAACTTCTTCTTCTGCCGATGCTAAAAATATCAGGTTGTAGGGTTGCTCCCTTTGCGACAGGATCGTAAAGGCCGCGTAGAGGGCGGCAACGGAGGCTCCGGCGTCGTTACTTCCCAGTCCGTACAGGATGTCGCCTTCCGGTTCGTCCGGCGTGAAAGCGTCCTTCGTCCAGCCACTCACCGGGCGCACCGTATCTATATGCGAATTAAGCAGCAATACGGGTTTTGACGCATCATGCCCGTCTGCCGAAATCCACAGGTTATGCCCGTGACGGTTAACGCAATGGCCCGCACCGGTCCAGCGTGCCTGCAAAAAGTCCGCAACCTGTTTTTCCTCACGGCTGAAGGAGGGAATCGAAATCATCCCTTTCAGCAAATCTATTGCATCATAAAATTGTTCCATCTCCCTGAAATTATAACTGTTCTTCCAAAATCCTGCCTGCTTTGCTTTTATCGGCCCGTATCTGCTTTTTCAGTTCGTCCAGCGAATCCAACTTCATGTCGTCCCTGACAAATTCAACAAATTCAACAGCAACCGGCTCATTGTATATATCTTTTGAGAAACCGAAGATATTGACTTCGATACTTACACGATCACTGTCACTGTTAACGGTCGGGCGGGAACCGATGTACAGCATCCCCTTATGCCGCTCTCCCCCGACAATCACCCATACAGCATAGGAACCGGCCGGCGGAACGATCTTACACTTCTCGTCGACCGCTATATTCGCCGTCGGGAAACCGATGGAGCGCCCCAGCCTGCAGCCCTTCACCACACGGCCGCTCAGCCGGTAAAAATAACCCAGCGCCCGCGCTGCCCCGGCCACATCGCCCTTTTGCAGTAGCCGGCGTACACCGGAAGAGCTGAACGTCGTCCCTCCCGCGCTGCACGCCTCCGCGCCGACAACTTCCATTCCGCATGCGCGGCCGTATGCTGCATACTGCTCAAACCCGTCGGAACGCAAATGACCGAAACGATGGTCATAACCAATGAGTAACGTCCTGACGCGCCATTGTCCCGAAAGAACATCCGTGATAAACGCCCGTGCCGGCAAGGCGGCGAGCGACGGCGTGAAATCCATCACGACGGCATAATCAATCCCGGTCGCCGACAGCAGTTCCAGTTTCTCGTCGAACGAAGTAAGCAATTCCGGCCGGAAATCCGCCTGCAGGACAACGCGCGGATGCACCGGAAAGGTTATGATCGCCGCCGGAAGATTGCGTTCCTCTGCGATACGCCGCATCTCCCCAATCAAAAACCGGTGTCCGGGATGGACGCCGTCAAAAAAGCCGACGGTAGCCACCACCGCTTCCTCTTTCCATTTATTTATATCATCAATTACCTTCATCCGGATTTTTTTATATAAAAAAACGATTTCGGGGAGCAAACGTACATGAAAAATTTAAGTTTTCCAAGTACATATAAATAAATGCCGTGCAAACGGGAAATTAAGCGCTCTGTCTAAAGCGGCGCAATCCGGCGGAAACGGTCGCCGGCTGGAGGTCGCAAATGATCAGAACGTATATCCGACGCGAAAATGCAGGTTATACACAACCTTATCCCACTGCTCCCTGTCACCCTCATTGTCAAAGACCTGCCGGTAGCCGACGCCTGCGCTGGCTTCGAGACAGAAATGCGTGCCGTAATGCCGCCGTATTCCCCACATGGGCACGATACTCAAACGAGTTACCGGGTAGGAATATCTGTCGCTGACAGTCAGCCATTCGGGAGAGAAGGAGGTGCGAAGCGAGAGGTAATTGCCCGAATTGTGTATCGTGCGTTTGGCTTTGGCCCGGCGTCCGGCCAGGTTGTAATACCATCGGGGTTCGACGGTCAGCTCCGGCGCAAAACGATATTGGACGTAGCTGCCGAAAAAACCGGAATAAAAGTACGAAAAATCGGACGTAAACCCCACCTCGCTGCGTAGCGCCACGGCGTCGGCCAATCGGAATTCGTTATATCCCCAGCCGCTAAGTATATCAACCTGAAATCCCCATACGGACTTTTCCACCCGTGCCTCCTGTGCATATCCCATCAAGCAGACCGGTACGGCTGCCGCTATCATCCAAACGCTTCTCTTTAGTTTTATAATACTTGGTTGTTTCATATATTAAGTTTTCTTTTAGCGCGGCAAAGATATAACATTTGGAACGACTTGTATACGAAACCGTGTGAATGGAACATTTTTTTTGAGCGTAATTTTGGACATTTAAATATTTATTCCCATCTTTGCGTCGTCAATCAATAACAGCATCCGTCTTTTCTCAACAGCCAAAACCAAACGTATTTATACTATTTTATATGAACGGATTATTAAGTATTTATAAGAAGAAAGACGAATCATCGGCAACGCTCTCGGCAACGCTGCATAACGGCTTGAAATCACTCTCCCACCGGGGAGGCGCAGCCCATTCGTCATTTATAGCAGACAGCCGGATGCACCCCGCCACCGTAGAGGATGACGCCCCGGCTCGCCTTGCAATGGGTTCCTGTTCAAGCCGGGACGACGCCTCACACATTGCCCGCAACGGGGACGATATCCTTTTTTTTGAAGGAAGACTGATCAACAAGGCAGACCTCTGCAAGCAGCTATCCGTCGCTTCCGGCGACATAAGCGACGCCGGAGTCGTCATGCGCCTGCTTGAAGCGGAAGGCGCGGCCTGTTTCAAACAGCTTAAAGGATTCTGGTCGCTTATGTACCTCGACGCTGCGAACAAAACGCTGTACGGCGCCCGCGACCATTTCGGCTGCCGGACGCTGTATTTCTGCAACAGCGGCAGACAGTTTGCACTGGCATCCGAAAGCCGTACGCTGTATACGCTTTTCGACGATGTTCGCAGTATCAACCGGTATACCGTCATGGATTTCTTGCTTTGGGGTAACATCGGCAAGCTGGATCAGTATTTCTATAACGACATACATTCCCTTGAGCCGTCGCATTTTGTCAAATACGAAATCGCAACCGGCAAACTCACCGTTGAACGGTATTATACGTTGCCTTACAACCATAGCAGGGAGCCGTACGACCCCCTGCCGGAAAAACAGTATTCAGACCGGTTAGGTAGTTTGCTGACTGAATCCGTCAGTAAAAACATCCAGTTGTTTGACGGCGCTTTAGCGGTCGGCGTCAGCGGCGGCATGGACAGTTCCTCGCTTATCTGCGCGGCAAAAAAGGTTGACCCGCAACGGACGCTTGTGGCTTATACCACGACCGACAGTTACGACGGCGGCGAAGCTTACTGGGCTGAAAAAGTGGTACGCCATACGGGGGTCGAGTGGATAAAAGTGTTATGTACGCCGGATGACATACTGGAAAAATTGTATGACACAAACTGCGTCCACAACATCCCGGTTTACAATGCAAGTTCTTTCGCCCAATACCGCATGATGGAAGAGATAAAAAAACAGGGACAGGCCGTTTTTATCGACGGGCAGGGCGGTGATGAAATGTTCGGCGGCTATCCCGACTATTTCCCGCTGTTGCTGCAGTCATTGCGCAAAAACGGGGAATGGGGAAACTGGTGGCGCGAATTGTCGCAAGTCGGAAATACAAGCATGACGGTGAAGGATATGTTCATGCGCTCCCTGAAACTGTGGGCGAAAGCGCATTACTACAATCCGCAGAAGCTGGCGCAAAAGAAACGGAAATTCCTGTACGAAGCGCTGATGCCTCACGAGAGAGACCGGTATTTCAACCTGCCGTCGCCGATACCTGCCGTAAAAAAAGAAATCCTGAACGATGCACTTTTTGAAAGTTATACGCTGTTTCTGGGAAACATACTGCGCTGGGGCGAACATTCGGCCGCAGCGCACGGCATCGAATGTGTTATGCCCCTGTCGGACAATCCCGATCTGACGGAGTACGTTTTTTCCATTCCTTCAAAATATAAAATACATAACGGCTGGAACAAATACCTCCATCGAAAGTCTATGATCGGAACCGTACCGGATGAGATATGCCTGCGAAAACAAAAAAAGGGCTTCTACATCCCCGAACAAAACTGGCTCAACGAAACAGGTGATGCAATGCTGGCGGACATACAAAAAATGGATGATCCCGAAAACTGCATCAACAAATCTTATCTCACAGGAAACTGGAACAGACTGTATACGCCCGCGAATCTTCTGTTCCAGCAGTTTGCGTTCCGCTGTTACAGTTATCTGCTCTGGCGGGAAGGTCTTTCAAAATTATCCGTTAAGTGATGCAGCCCGGACAGTAAAGCTCAATTACCTTTGTTTTTTCGATTTCAATGTTTTGTGATAGTTCATTACGGCTATGGCTGCCGGCATAATTATTATGCCTGCAACCTGTAACGGGCTGATGCGTTCGTTCAGTACCACATTCGCACAGAGAACAGCCACGGGGAGTTCTACGGTCATAAGAATGGAACTGATTCCTGCGCCGATCTTGGGAATGCCGGTTGCAAACAGAGCGGTCGGGACTTTCGGCGGCATTATAACCCCAAGCGTACGACAGTTTCACAAACGAAGACATCGTACCATACATGGCTCCCCCGAGAAGAACCATGAAAATATATTTGATATCCTCAAAAATCATTTATTTTTTT
>JAISYY010000196.1 GCA_031269635.1 Tannerella sp.
ACTGATTTCGGATATGCGACAGCATGTTTGTCTATGGACAGTAACGGAGCGGATATGACATGTGCAAATATCGGTTATAACTGGTTTTCTGTCCACTCTTCTTATGGAGACCGGGTATACAATTCTGCAAGAACTCTTTTCATGTGGAATTTTTTCTACAAACATATCGCTTCGGCAAACTTACTCCTAAGCGCTGTGCCGGAAGAGACGGAAGATCCGGAGTTGAAGGCATATCGCGGTATGGGATTAGCCATACGCGCATTTGACTATACGCATCTTGCACAACTTTTCCAGTTTACATATCCCGGTCATGAAAATGCGCCATGCGTACCTATTGTCACGGAAAAAACAACCAATGAGGAAGCGCAGAACAATCCCCGCGCAACCGTTTCTGCCGTATACGAGCTTATACTGAACGATCTGGATGAAGCGATTAACCTGTTAGGCAATTACACCCGCCAGGACAAGGGATATGTCAATAAGGGCGTTGCATACGGCCTGCGGGCGCGTGCCAACCTTTTGACGGGCAGATGGGCGGAAGCCGCTATTGATGCGGATTCGGCGCTTAGATTTACCGGAGCGACGCCATATACCCTCGAAGAAGTATCCGTTCCCGCGTTTTGGAATGCAAACGACAAAACGGTTATGTGGGCGAATATCATTACCGAGTTAAATGCAATTGTGACTTCCGGTATTGTCAATATGCCTTCGCACCTTTGTTCCTTTTTTACGGATGGCTATGTCGGCGTGGGAGTATGGAAAAAAATAAACAAACCTCTTTATGACAAAATACCGCCGACCGATATCCGCAAACAGTGGTGGCTCAATGAGGATTCGGAATCTACGCTTTGCTCCGGCAAAAATTACGACGAATGGCGTGAAACGGCATCATCCGACGGCGATTTCGGCGTTTATACGAACGTGAAATTCGGTGCGGACAATAATGATTTGGTCAAGCTGACTCCGGCTCAGGACTGGTTCCTCATGCGCGCCGAAGAAATGATCTTTATCAAAGCCGAAGGTTTGGCGATGAGCGGAAATACGGCGGGAGCGAAAAGTGTACTGGAAGACTTCGTCCGTAACAATCGCGACAAGTCATACACCTGCCGGGCGACAACGCCCACCGAAATACAGGATGAAATATGGTTCCAGCGCCGGATAGAACTGTGGGGCGAAGGGTTCTCGTTTTTCGATATCATGCGCCTGAAAAAACCCGTCACACGCGTTGATAATGGAATAACATCCTTCCCTGCCGCATGGCAATTCAATATCCCGGCAGAAGCCCCTATCCTGCTCTGGAGAATACCGGAACGTGAAATCCAGGCTAATGCCGGAATAAATGAAGGCGATAATAACCCGGAGGCTCCCACACCTACAACACCCATGGAATAATTTTTCTAACATAAAATATATAATCACATGAAATCCTTATATATCATATTTTCAATCATATTGGCAGGCATGTTCTCTTTTGTCGCTTGCGACAGTAACGAAATACAAAGAGAACCTTCGCCTGAAGTTGCACCGGGTTGCCAGGGCGTCTATTTCCCGGCAACAAACACAAGTGCATTTGAACTGGAACCTACCGACCCTACGGAAATAACATTGCAAATTTCTCGGACGGCCACAGATGCTGCAACCGTTCCTCTTGTAGCAGAACTCAATGAACAGAGCGTTTTTGTCGTCCCCGAATCGGTAAGTTTTGCCGCAGGTGAAAAGACGAAAGACATCAAAGTGACTTTTCCCGGAGCGAGAGAAGGCATTGCTTACATCCTGAAACTAAAAGTAGAAGGGGACGCATACGTAAATTCGTATGCGTCCACAGTCCCGTACGTACAGACCACCGTCACACGTATTAAATGGGATGATGTGGAAGACGGAGTAATGCTGGAAGGTATAGTCGGAACATTCTTTGGTGTTTCCTATTATCCTTTTTACGTGCAAATGAAAAAAGCGAAATTAAGCAACGGCACGCTTTATCGCCTCATCAATCCATTCCGCCCGGCAACAGAAGTTGACGAAGATGGCATTTATAACGGATATCCTTATAATGAACCGGGAGACATGGTTGATGGCGATTACCTGATGGTTATTTCGATCAATGCATCGGGCGACGTTTCCATGGCGCCCTGTGAACTTGGCATGGACTGGAGCTATGGCATGTTTTCCTCCGGTACGATCAGAGGATATGTATCAGCCAGCACGGACTATCCTTTCGGCACAATAGACGGCGATATTATCTATTTCCCTCCAAACTCTTTATATTGCAGTATGGCAGGTTATAATAACGGCGGCAAATACCCGGCGGCAAATGCGACGACACTTTACCTTACCCGCGAAGCTTACCTGGAAGCCAACAGCAATATAACCGACTACAACGACGTCGAATATGATGTCGAAGCCGGCGCTATAAGTGCATTCGAATCTTCGGCATTCGATGAGGAATGGGACCAGGAACTGTGGACAGCGATAGACTTGAAACCCGATGATGAGGAAAGTCCGTATAAAAACCTGTATTATTTACCTGATTTATACAGTAACGGACTCGGATTGGCATTTTATCTTAACGGAGAGAAAATTACAATTCTTCCCGGTCAGCCCATCGGAATCAAATTCCTCGATAACGACCTCTACGTATCGCCCAGTGAGACACTTGCGTCGGGCGTTGAAACCGTATCGTCTACCGGCCTCAAGACCTACCGTTTCGGACTGAACTTCCATTTGAAGGACGGGACTTCTTTAGGCGATTTCACTGAAACGTTCTACTTCAGCACAAAAGACATCAAACGCAGCATTGATGACTTCTGCGGCTCGTTTACGTTGAATGCAAGAAGTGCAATTGACAATTCACCTCTTAACTATCCCGTAGCGATAAGCAAAGTCGACAGTAAAACGCTTAAAATATCGGGATTGTTAGACCCTGAAAGTGCAACTGCATTCCAATACTCCAATGATGCGGTTCTGGCAACA
>JAISYY010000214.1 GCA_031269635.1 Tannerella sp.
TTTTAACGCTTCATATTCGGTTTTTCCAGGCCGTAGCCTTTCAGACGGTCTTCGCGTTTGAGCAGCAGCGCCGTACACAGCGCCAGGATGCCGAAGCCGGTGAAGATGATCATGGGAAGCGTATAGTCGAAGCGCGTTATTGCTCCTTCCGTTACTGTGCAATATTTGTCGAGAATCCAGCCGATCAGCAGCGGGACAAGGCTCAGGCCTATGTTCTGTACCCAGAAGATCAGTGCGTATGCCGTTCCGAGTTTGTTTTCCGGGATGATTTTGGGCACGGACGGCCACATGGCGGAAGGGACAAGTGAAAATGCAATTCCCAGTATTATCATGAGGAATGATGCGAACCACCAGACATTCAGCGCCGGCAGGGAAAACAGGGCGTGTACGACTATCAGCATGGCCGAACCGATGATCATAATCGTTGCGCCTTTTCCCCTCTTGTCGTATATTCCACCGAAAAGGGGCGTCAGCAAAATCGTTCCGAAGGGGAGTATCGCCGGAATGTTCCCGGCCAGTTCGGACGCGACATGATATTTGTTAATCATCAGCGACGTTGCATATTTGAGGAACGGGAATACGGCCGAATAGAATAAAACGCATAACATCGCAATCAGCCAGAACCCTTTGTTGCCAATGATGAAACCGATATCTTTCAACCGGAAAGGCTCTTCTTTTCCTTCGTCCGTTCCGGCCAATGACTTGTCGAGTTTCCTGTCCATGACGCAAAAGACAAGGTATGCAATCATCCCGATACATAAGGCGCCCAGCCCGGATAAAATCGGGGCGGAGAGGCTGCCGAAATATTTGGCCAAAGGGATCGTCGTCGACATCGCGAGCGCCGTCCCCAGGCGTGCCACCGCCACCTGGATGCCCATGGCTAAAGCCACTTCATAGCCTTTGAACCAGCGGACAATCACTTTCGTTACGGTAATACCGGCCGATTCGATACCCAGGGCAAAGACGGCAAACCCGATGCTGGCAATAAAGACCTGTGTCCGCAGCCCGAAGATTTCGCCCTCGAACGGCTGCGACACCGCATAATATTTCAAACCGCACCCGGCGATCATCAGCGCACAGGCCGCGACACCCGTCAGGCGCGCTCCCAGCTTGTCCAGTATCATGCCGCTAAAGATCAGCATGAAAAGAAACACGTTAAGCCAGCCGTACGCCATGTTGAATATGCCGTATTCCGTCGGCGACCAGCTAAATTCGTCTTTCAGTAAATCCATTAGCGGCGCCATAACGTCGGTTATGAAATAACCGCAAAACATCGTGAAGGCGACAACGATTAATATACTCCAGCGTGCCACCGGAGAATCATTCAGTTTTTTTTGTAAAGCTCTTGTCATGATTAATAAAGTTTTTTATTTTATAGCATTGGGGAACAGGATAAATGCTTCCGCTACAACGAATGTGCTTCCGCCGATAAAGATAAAATCCTTCCCGGAGGCTTGTTTTACCGCATCGGAAACGGCTTCCTTTACCGACCGGTAACATTTCCCCTTGAGTTCAAACGCTTCTCCCTTTTCCGCCAGTTCCTTGACCGGCAAAGCCCGCTCGCCGGAAGCCTGCGTAAAATAGTAAACGGCATCCCGGGGCATTAATGACAATATGCCGTCGATGTCCTTGTCTTTGGATATGCCGATTACCATGTGCGTCCGTTCGTGCAAGCGTATTTCATTGGCAAGCAACATGCTGTTTGCGTTCCAGGCGCCCGTATTATGGCCGATATCGCAAATTATTTTAGGCATGTCGTGCAGTTCCTGCCAGCGCCCCATTAGCCCGGTCATTTGCACCGTATTTGAAAAGGCGTTCCTGACGGCTGCAAGCCGGATTTGTACACCGGAATTAGACAGTACTTTCAATGCCGACAGTGCGATTTGGACATTCTGTTTTTGCGCCGCCCCCCTCAAGTCGCTCTTCAGCGTTCCATAGTCCGTCGTTTCAAAAAGCCACGAACCGTCATACTGCATTTCCGCATACGTGATCGTGTCTTTTTCCGTGGCGAACGTTATGGGCGATGACATTTCAAACGCTTTGGATACGAAGAGGCGGTTGAGATCCGCCCTGTTCATTTCGCCGATAATAACCGGGACATTCCGTTTTATGATTCCGGCTTTCTCGCCGGCTATTTTCTGTAACGTATCTCCGAGGTACTGCGTATGGTCGAGGCTTATGCTCGTTATGATACTTAGCGCGGGATGTATGATGTTCGTGCTGTCGAGCCTTCCGCCCATACCCGTTTCTATGACGGCGTAAGTGACTTTTTTATGCCGGAAATAATCAAAAGCCATAGCGGACATCAGTTCGAAGAACGAAGGCTTTTCGCTTTCGATGAATTTTATATTCCGCTCTACAAAATCCGTTACAAACTGTTGTGTTACCGCTTTCCCGTTGACACGTATGCGCTCCCTGAAATCAACAAGATGCGGCGAGGTGTACAAGCCTGCCCTGTGACCCAAAGCCTGCAGGAGCGCTGCAAGCAGGTGGGCTACCGAACCTTTGCCGTTTGTCCCGGCAACGTGTATGGTTTTGTACTTTTTATGCGGATTACCGGCTAAGTCATCGAAGGCCATACTCCGTTCCAAGCCCGGTTTATATGCGCTTGAACCGGTCTTGTGGAAGGCTGGGATGCGATTGCATATATAATCAAATGTTTCTTCGTAGTTCATAATTATCAATAAAGCGTGTAAAAAAATAGTTCTCCCATTTATAATGGCTTCTGAAAAGGGTGTAAAATTACTTTATTCATTTATATTTGCCTTCACAAAAAACCTAAAAAAAACGAAAATGCGGGAAATATTGAATAAATACGGCGCCATTCACATTCCCGGCGTTTCGTTTTTGCCGTTTTCGCCCATTACGGCAAAAAGAAATAATACAATATTATTTTATGATAATCAAAAAAAAAATTGTTCCTTTACGGTGTTAATTGTTTAATTGTTTAATATAAAATAATATGAATATGGGAATGAAAAAAAACTTTGTGCTTGACACGAACGTGATGTTACACGATTTTAATTGTTTGTCTAATTTTCAGGAGAATGATGTATATATCCCGATTACCGCACTCGTAGAGTTAGACCGGTTTAAGAAAGGGAGCGAACAGATTAATTACAATGCGCGTGAAATTGTGCGCGAACTTGATGCGCTTACTTCCGGCGATCTTCATTTGAAAGGCGCATCGCTGGGCAAGGGCAAGGGTACGCTTTACGTAAAGACCGGTGGGGAATACCATGCAAAAGTGGCCGCTTCTTTCCCGGCCCGCATACCGGACCATCTTATCCTTTCGTGTGCCATGACCGTCTCGGAGGAACGCCCTCAAATGAGGACCGTCCTTGTTTCAAAAGACATTAACATGCGCATGAAGGCGCGTGCGCTCGGCATCGCGGTCGAGGATTATATTACGGATAAAGTGCGGGATGTCGATATCTTTGAGAAAGCGCAGGAGACATATACCGGTATCGACAGCGCTTTTATCGACCGCATTTATAAGAATCCCGAAGGCGTTCCCGCAGACGATTTCAAGGCGAGTTATCCCCGGATAACATTGCTTGCAAATGACTGCTGTGTGCTGGAAAGCGAACGGAACAGCGTGCCTGTCCGCTATAATCCTTTTACCGGAACCGTGAAAAAAATAGAGAAAGGTGTTCCTAACTATGGTATCCAGGCACGCAATACCGAGCAGAAATTCGCCCTGGAGATCCTTAATGATCCGAACATCAAACTGGTTGGCATAACGGGGAAAGCCGGTACCGGCAAAACATTGCTTGCCCTTGCTTCGGCCCTGAAACAGGCCGGACGCTACAAGCAGGTATTACTTGCCCGGCCGATCGTGGCGATGGCGAACAAAGACATCGGATTCCTGCCCGGAAACGAAAAGGAAAAAGTCGCGCCGTACATGCAACCCCTGTTCGATAACCTGAATGTGATAAAAGCCCGGTTCCCGGCCGGCAGCTCGGAGATCCGGGCGATTGACGGGATGCAGAAAGAAAACCGGCTCGTTATCGAGGCGCTGGCTTTTATCCGGGGGAGAAGCCTTGCCGAAACGTTCTGCATCGTTGACGAGGCCCAGAACCTTACGCCCCATGAGATTAAGACGATCATAACCCGCACGGGAGAAGGCACAAAAATGGTGTTTACCGGCGATATCCAGCAAATCGATTCGCCTTATCTCGACATGCAAAGCAACGGACTGGCTTATATGGTCGACAGGATGAAAGGCCAAAAGCTCTTTGCGCATATCAATCTCGTTAAAGGCGAACGCAGCAAACTGGCAGAACTGGCGGCAGACTTGCTTTGACTGACCCGGACATTTTTAAAATAAATTTCTGTCCGTGAAACATTACACAAATTACACAAATTTCCATGAAATATTCGTGTTAATTCGTGTTATTCGTGGACAATTGAAGTCCGACAGTGTCCCGGCAACAAAAAGAAGCCGACTTATTTTGTATTGTACT
>JAISYY010000287.1 GCA_031269635.1 Tannerella sp.
TATTCGTTCGGTTCCTGTTGTAGAGACGTTGCGCGCAACGTCTCTACGGCGCGCCGTATCATCCGTACAGGCAAAGACGCGGCGCGCCACGTCCGTACAGCGCCGGCAGACGGTTTGCACATTGCAAATATTGTCCCGCAGGTTGCGGCAGACCATTTGCATACTGCAAAAGATGTCCCGACGGTCGCGGGGAATGATTTGCATACTGCAAAAGATGTCCCGACGGTTGCGGGGAATGATTTGCATACTGCAAACGGTATCCCGACGGCTGCGGGAGATAATTTACAGGGTGTAACAGGCATTACGCTCCCCTTCCGGGCGGATTCGTCCGGAAGCAGATACAGCCCCGTCAGCAGGCGGGACTGTAAATACGTCTTGTTATTTGCTAATAAATGTGAATTGGGGGGGGGGTGAAACAGGACAGACTTCTACTCCACCGGCGGGAGACGTTTTCGGAAACGCCCTCCGGCAAGTAACCGGTCGGTTGAGTGATGAAAGTATTCATAAGCACCATTTTTAATTTAATTTAAGCACCATTTAATTTAAGCACCATTTCCAATTTATGGTGCGCCAGAGATAATGAGTTTTTTTATATGGCGCGAAAAAACGGAAAAATTTTCGCAGGGTGACATAAAAGGCTTGTGGCAGCAGAGGGACGCAGGGGAGCGTCGGCAGGGCTTTTGCTTTAATTCTTTGCAAAATTGAACATCAAATGTTTGATAGAAAAGCCGGCATGAGTTGAAACATAACACTCATCAAAGTCTTTCAAACCGAAAGATTGCTTTTGCAGTATTTCCGCAGCTCTATTAAAATCGTACAGATAATGTCTCAAACAATTTGCAATATTTCCGGTTTCTCCTTGCAGGATATAACCAACCAAACAACCGTTAGCCGGATACCGTCCCGACAAATAATTATCAATTCCCGTTTCCGAAGCCGTCACCGGGGAACTCAGGAAAGGAAGCCGGGGCGACTTTTTAATTTGACGACGTATGAAAATAAAAATTTTCCATTTGCAATCTGCTTGAATATTGGAGGTTTTTATTGTACTTTTGCCGGAAAAAATACAAGATGAATCCGGAACAATTAACTGAAAAAATGATTCTTATCGCTCAAGAAGCCGGTTCTTACCTCTGCGAACAAAGGAAATCATTCCGTCCCGAAGATGTTATGGAAAAAGGGAAATACGATTATGTCTCTCATGTTGATAAAGATACGGAGATTCTGCTGATAAACCGGCTTTCGGAATTACTGCCCGAAGCCGGTTTCATTTCGGAAGAAGGGCAGGCGGCGTATCATGACGAGGAATATTGCTGGATCATAGATCCGTTAGACGGAACAACCAACTACATGCATGATTTCGCACCGTATTGTGTAAGTATTGCTTTGAGAAAAGGCGGAACCGTTCTGGTTGGGGTCGTTTATGAAGTATGCCGCCGGGAATGTTTCTACGCATGGAAGGATGGAGGTGCATATTTAAACGGTAACCCCATACATACATCCCCGACAACAGAAACAAACAAGTCATTCATCAGCACGGGCCTTCCTTACAATTATGAAAAATACGGGCCTTTAGCCCGTAGCGTGATTCCTCGGTTTTACGGGGCAAGCGCCGGTATCCGCATCACGGGGTCGGCAGCGGCAAACCTGTGCTATGTTGCCGCCGGAAGATTCGATTTCTGGTTCGAAGCCTATATAAAACTCTGGGATTTTGCGGCAGGCGCACGGATCGTACTGGAAGCCGGCGGAACGGTCACCGGTTTTGATAACAACCCGGATTTCACATTATCCCATCATATCATCGCCTCATCAAACGACACGCTGCATCAACAGGTATTGAATTTTATTTCCGGGCATATCCATTCTATTATGTGATGCGATTTCCCGGCAATGCACCTGTCCGCGCGGGGACGCCTGTATCTTCTAATCTTCTTTATTCGCCGTTTGAGGTTTGAGAATCGTCAACTGCAAAACGGCGGCTACAACTACGACGGTGGACAGCAGGGCGAAATCGCGTCCCAGGTGTCCGGCGTCAATCGACTTGCCGAGGAAATTTGTGATGAAAGCGCCGGCAGCCACGCCCGCCATGTTCATCAATCCGTAGCCGGTGGCGCGGTAACGTGGCGGGACGAACTGGCAGAGGATGGGCATGTTGTTGGCGTCGAACATGCCGAAGCCCAGTCCGAAACACAGGGCGCCCGCAAGTATGTGCGGTGCGGACGTGCCGTAGCCGAGAAAGAATAGCGACGGAAGCGTCAGTGTCAGGCCGATCACGCTTGTATAGATGCGCCCTTTCAGGTTCGACCGTACCCACCTGTCCGAAAGTGCGCCACCAGCCAGGACACCGACAAACGAGGCGGCTGCCAGCGTGATGGTCGCCAGCGGCCCGGCCTCCTCCATCGGCAAATGCAGTGTCTCTGAAAATAACGTCGGAAGCCAACTTTTGGTCGCCCATCCCGGCACGCTTGGCGCCGAAAAATAGAACAGCATGACCCAAAACGACAGGTTGCCCAATAGCATTACCACTCCCCGGACAGCCTGTACGAAGTCCGTCCCGGCGCTTTGCTTTCCGGCGACGGGGCGGTGGCTTTTCTTTTCCCTTAGAGCCATCATCAGCACAAGACTGTAAACGATGCCGGTCAGTCCGAAAAACTGAAAGGTGAGTTGCCAGGAAGAAACGGCAGCAATGGTGGCGCCGAATCCGCCGAAAGCCTGCCCGATATAAAATCCGGTGGTATGGATGCCGACCGCCAGCGAGCGGGTGCCTGTCCGGTGATAGTCGGCAATCAACGCCAGCGCTGCAGGGATGTATGCGGCTTCGCTGATACCCATCAGTGCACGCAGGACATAGAGTTGCTCAAACGTGCGGGCA
>JAISYY010000120.1 GCA_031269635.1 Tannerella sp.
AACATGCGGGCGGCGATGGTGACCACCGTCGAGAGCGGCTACAACACGCAGCTGATAAACGCCTTCATCTGGCGCGACACGCTGGTCGTTGCCGCCTGCAAAAACATCCCCGCCGGACATCCCGCGGAACAGACACAGCTCAAGCTCAAGTTCAATTCCAACGGACACGTGATATACAAGGAACTGACCGTGACGGTATCGTCGGGCACCATCGCATACCCGGTGACGGGCGTCACGCTTAACCGCACGACGGCCGACCTCGCCGTCGGGCAGTCGCTGCAGCTCACCGCCACCGTCCAGCCCGGCGATGCCGACAACAAAGCGGTCACATGGACGTCGCTCACGCCGACCGTCGCAACGGTCGCTAACGGCTATGTAACGGCGCATACGGCGGGAACGGCCTTCATCACCGTAACGACCGTCGATGGCAGCTACTCGGCCACGTGCACCGTCACGGTCAAAGCGGCGGCGCCCTCCTATCCGTTCGAGCTGAACCGGCATTACCTCACGCTGCCTATAGCCCAGACCGCACAGTTAGACCTGCTTTATCCGCTGGAATACACCGTCGCATGGCGTTCGGAAGACGAAAGCATCGCCATGGTAAGCAGCACGGGCAAAGTGATGGGCGTAGCGGAAGGGACGACGCGAATCATCGCCGAAGACAAGGCGAAGAACAAGTCCGACTTCTGTGTCGTTACCGTTCCTCCGGCAGTCATCCTGAATCCGTTCGAACTGAACACCCATTCGCTGACGCTCGACGTCTCCGAAACGGCGCAACTGAGTTTGACGGCTCCGGAGCAGTACACCGTCGCATGGCGTTCGCAGGACGAGAGCATCGCCATAGTGAGCAGTACGGGCAAGGTAGTAGCCATGTCGGCAGGTGCGACGCAAATCATCGCCGAAGACAAGGCGATGAACAAGTCCGACGCCTGCGCCGTAACCGTCCGTCCCAAACAGACAGGAACAGCAACAATACGCCTGAATCATACCGTGCTTGTGATGAACGAGGGCGACATGATGACGGTTCAGGCCATTGTATCATCCTCCGGCCAGACGGTAACATGGTCAACTTCCAATCCGCGCGTAGCCGACGTAACATCGGGCGGGATGATCATTGCCGTTGGCGGCGGAAATGCACTCATTACAGCTTCCCTGCCGGACGGGACGTCAGCACAGTGTAGCATAACGGTGCGGGACGTAAGCGTCTCGGCCGAAGTAAGCGATGCAGGCGAAGACAAAGCAACGATCATTTACCCGAAAATCTCCGGGACATTGTATTATATGGTACACCTGTATGAAGTATCGGGCAGCGGGCAGACACCTGTGGTAGCGCTCAAAGTAAATTCCGACGGCACGATAGCGAACATCGTCAGCCTTCGCTCATCGTCCAACAAGATACGTTTGACCTTGAGCGGACTGCGGCCATCGACGCCTCACCAGGTATGTATAGACGTCGTTCGGGACATAAACGGAGTCGAAGAAGCAGTCAGCGTCCTGCAGGTATCGTTCACCACGTCGTCGGCAACAGGCACGGAAACGCTCATCAGCGCCGGCGCTTCAGATGTATGGTATGCCGGCGGCGTGCTTCGCCTGACGAATCTCGAAGGTCATGTATGCCGCGTTATTTCCGTAACGGGACAGGTACAGGAGATATTCAAGACCGTATCCGGTGATGAAATCCGCTCCGTATCGCTCCCGCCGGGAATATATATCCTCACGGCACAAAAGGAAGGCGAAGTGAAAACGTTCCGCTTCGTAACATTCCGGTAAAAGCCGTACCGGGATCAATTCAATTAAGAATTAACAATTATTAATCAAAGAAAAAATGAAAAGATTTTTATTACAATCAGTTATTACGGCGTTTCTGCCTGCGCCGAGCAGAGGACTGGAAGCGAAAGACTAATCTTTTTTTTCATTTTATCCGGCGCCGGGATCCTGATTTTAATTCAGGATCATCCGGCGCCGTTTTTTTCCCCTCGCGAGAGTTATTTTTGCCCGGCGCTGAGGTTTTTTACATCAGCGTTGACGTAGCCGACATAAAATTTTATGTTTTTTAGCTCAACGTTTATGTTTTTTACCTCAATGCTGAGGTTTTTTATATCAACGGAATTGTAGAGACACAAAATCTTGCGTCTCTGCTCTGCCCGGCGAAGGCTCTGCCTTCGTCGAAACTAAAGGAGGAAAATATTTTTGCTGTCCGCGGGCTTTAGCCCGGATTAGCACGCTAATCAATTACGAATTAACAATTACGAATTAGCACATTCCCACATTAAATTTTTATCATATTGTTTGATATTTCATAAAAGTTCCCTATTTTTGCACGACTAATTGAGTAAAAAAGGCCTTATGAAACCAACATTATTTGTCCTTGCAGCAGGAATGGGAAGCCGGTACGGCGGTTTGAAACAATTGGACGGACTTGGTCCGAACGGGGAAACAATTATGGACTATTCTGTTTTTGATGCAATTCGAGGCGGATTTGGGAAAGTCGTCTTCGTTATCCGTAAAGATTTTGAAGCGGATTTTCGCGCAAAGATACTGAGTAAATATGAAAATCACATACCGGTGGAAGTCGTATTCCAATCGCCGGATAAATTGCCCTCCGGATTCATCTGCCCGCCGGAACGCACAAAACCCTGGGGCACAAATCATGCCGTTCTTATGGGAAAAGGCGTTATCAATGAGCCGTTCGCCGTTATAAATGCCGACGATTTCTATGGACGCAACAGTTATGTCGTCCTTGGAAAAGAACTTTCAAATACTTTCGGAAAGAAAAACGAATATTGCATGGTCGGTTTTCGTGTGGGAAACACACTGAGCGAAAGCGGTTCCGTAGCTCGCGGCGTATGCGAGACGGACGAAAACGGATACCTGACGACCGTCGTGGAACGCACAGCCATTGAACGAATTGACGGCAATATTCAATTCATTGACGAAAACGGACAAAAAGTAGTTTTAAACGAAAACACGCCCGTTTCAATGAACATGTGGGGCTTTACACCCGACTATTTCGACTGTTCCGAGGCATACTTCAGGGAGTTTTTGAAAGATAATATTCAAGACCTTAAAAGCGAGTATTTCATACCGCTTATGGTGAACGAACTCGTAACCGGAAAAATGGCTACGGTAAAGGTACTTGACACGGCGTCCAAATGGTTTGGAGTAACATATTCGAACGACCGTCAGGGTGTTGTCGATAAGATTCGGGAACTCGTTGATAAAGGCGAATATCCGGAGAAACTGTTTAAAAATCAGGTAAAGCCTTAAAATTGAGGATTAAAAGAAAATTATAATATAAAAAAACAAAGCATCATGGAAAACAATATTTTTGAACTGACGACAGAACAGCTAAAAACAATCGCTCTAACCCTTCAGGAAAAGATAACTGAAGGATTGCAGGAAGGTGAAAAAGAAATCAGATGCCTTCCGACGTACATTTTGCCGAGGGCAAACATGAACAGGGAAAAAGTACTGGTCCTCGATCTGGGCGGTACCAATTTTCGTGCTACCGTAGTGGATTTTACCGGTGAAGAGCCGGTTGTGCACGACGGCATCAGGAAAAACCTTGAATACGTGATGAAATCACCCGAAGGAAAAGACAGGGAAGTGTTGTATGAAGAGATAGCCAAGCTCGTTGAATCTCTCAATATAGATGGAATTATGTCCATCGGATACTGTTTTTCCTATGCATGTGAATCTACCCCCGACGGAGATGCCAAATTACTTTTCTGGACAAAA
>JAISYY010000306.1 GCA_031269635.1 Tannerella sp.
ATCAATAACGGGATATAATGTTACACCGAAATTCAATTATGCAGAATCACGGCAAAATTATGACAAAACAAAAAACCGTACAATCCCTATTTGTTGGTAAAAATACCTGTTTTCCGGTGTAAAATATCCCTATTTCTTGGGATATTTCCCTCAGATTGCGTTGCGGTTATTCCTGACCACTGCCTTTAACGGTCTTATAAGTTTTCTTTTCCCGGTTATAACCTGCCATCAGTTTGTAATTATGCTGTACGGGAGATGCTGCATAAATACCAAAGACATTGATTACCAAATTTTGCCTGTAGTCAGCAATGTTCTTAAAGAATTTCATCACCGCCTGTCTGAAAAGATTCTTTGTTCTGTAAAAATTGGTATTAAATACTTCGCATTGCAAGATAACACCGTGACATTGCAAAATCATACCGTCGCAGGGAAAGGATATCCGGCTGGGTCGGTTTTCAAATTCAGGCAATCGCCGTTATCTGCGGAATATGGCTTCTCAGGCCAGGGAGATGAGGGTTATTCCGTGCGTTTGCCCCGGCATTATCCGGTACGGCAATGGTTTGCCGGATAATCCTTAACAGATTCCCGATTATTACGGAATTATTACGGACTTTGGAATTGTCAGAAAACAGGTGTTTTACTTGCAAAGAAGACGACTGCAACAATTTGATTTGCACCCAATCTTGCGACCTTTCGCAATCTTTTTCATTTTGTATTAAAAATACTAAAAATATTTCTTCCTATAAAAATCATTCATACCTTTGCGACTGTATGAAAAAAATACTTACATATCTGTTTACGATCATTATGGCTACCCTGGTTTTTTATGGCGGGGCAGGCATTAATATTATTTCATACTGCTGTGACCACTGCCGCTCGGCCGGTATCGAAGTCCTGCTGAAAGACAAATGTTGCGAAACACACAGTCATCATAACGGTCACGACAATAACTGTTCCGAAGATGATTCCTGCAACATGGAACGTATTCATTTCGACTGGTATTCGCAGTCCGTTCCGGAAACGAACGTGAAGTTTTCGCCTGCCGGCCCTGATTTGTTTCCCTGCGAAAGCGCTGATTTTTCATACATAAGCTTTTCCGTCTGCGAAATCGGGTGGGGTATATCCAAAGGGCCGCCTGCCGGCCGACCGCGCGATTATCTTTCCCGCCTTACGGTTCTTTTGATTTAATCTTAAGGAGTCATTCCATTTTTATAAATATATTCCGGGGACTTTATGCCATCCGCACGATGTGTTTACAGGCGCTCCCTGTCTGCCGGAAACGGGGTTTAATAAATCAATTAATAAATCAAGAGGAAAAATAATGACAAAATATATACTTATTTCCATAGCGACGCTCCTTTCGTCCGTCGTAACGGCAGGAGAAAAAATCCGCGGTTATGTTTATGACGAACAGAACGAGCCTGTCGCGGGCGCCCATGTCCGTTGGGAAAACAGCGACAGGGGAACGACTACTGATGCCGCAGGCTATTTTGAAATCGAACGGGAAGACAGCGGACAGTTAATAATAAGTTACGTGGGATATGTGACTTCGACCGTTACGGCCGGACGGCAAAACGAGCCTCTGCGCATCGTATTGAAGGGTGAAATAGAGCTTGACGAGGTTGTCGTAAGTGAAAGGCGTCCGGGGCTGATTTCTTCACGTACCGAAATATTACAGACGCAGCGTATCACGTATGAAGAACTTTGCCGGGCGGCATGTTGTAACCTGGCGGAAAGTTTCGAGACAAATCCTTCCGTTGACGTCTCGTACGCCGATGCGGCGACCGGGGCGCGCCGGATAAAATTACTGGGATTACCGGGCGCCTACGTACAGATGCTCACGGAGAACTATCCAAACTTCCGCGGCGCGGCGTCGCCATACGGGCTGGATTATGTCCCGGGGCCGTGGATGGAGAGCATACAGGTTTCAAAGGGTACCTCGTCCGTGAAAAACGGATATGAAGCGCTTGCCGGACAAATCAACGTCGAATTTAAAAAGCCTGCTACGGCGGATGTCTTTTCTGCAAATGTTTTTGCCAGCGACGCCGGGAGGTATGAGGCGAACAGTGACGCTTCGTGGCGGATAAACGGGAAACTGTCCACCGGGCTGTTTGTTCATTATTCCAGCGACGGCAAGCAGCATGACGACAATCATGACGGGTTTCTGGACCTGCCGCTCAAAGAGCAGGTAAACGTGATGAACAGATGGCAGTACCTGACCGGCAGCTATGTGTCTCAATACGGCGTGCGCTACTTATACGAAGACCGTACCGGAGGGCAGGCTACCGGACATCTTCACGTCGCAGATCCTTACCGGATAAAACTTCATACGAACCGCATGGAGGGATATACCAAGCAGGCGTACGTCATCAATCCCGGCAAAGCGGAAAGCATCGCCCTCATCCTGTCCGGTTCTGCTCACGAACAGCAGGCGGCTTATGACCGTACTCCTTACTACGTGTATCAAAACAATATCTACGCAAGTCTTATGTACGAAAATGAGTTTTCCGCAATGCACCGTATAAGTACGGGGTTTAGCCTGAATTATGACGGATTTGACGAGAATATCACTCGGGACGGGGTGAAATCGTTTTTCGACCGTGACGAAGCCGTACCGGGCGCTTATGTACAGTACACGTACAGTTTTAAAGACAAATTTATCCTGCTTGCCGGCATACGCGCCGACTACAGTTCCGTCTATGATTTTTTCGTGACGCCGCGCGCCCACCTGAAATATAATCCTTTTGAATGGTTTCATATACGTGCGTCGGCAGGAAAAGGATTCCGTACGGCGAATGTGCTGGCCGAAAACAGTTTTTTGCTGTCCAGCAGCCGTAAACTAATCATTGCCGGACATCTCAATCAGGAAGAGGCATGGAACGCGGGCGTGAACTTTTCATTTTATATCCCGCTCGGCGGCAAAGATCTTACGATAAATACGGAATGGTATTACACGGATTTCCACAAACAGGTCGTCGTGGATATGGACAGCAATCCTCACGAAGTCAGTTTTTATAACCTCGACGGGAAATCATATTCAAACAATTTCCAGG
>JAISYY010000308.1 GCA_031269635.1 Tannerella sp.
CAGGAAATTATATGCCGCAATAGGAATACTTGTTCTCACCCTTGTGATACCGGTCGGTTATTTGTTTGCCAAAAACTTGTTTACGTCTCTTAAGGAAGAATACAAACGGGTGGGATAAAAATCCCTCCGTCATTCGGATTTACACAAAGTCTTGTATACTTCGACCGTCTGTCGGGCGATGTGTTGCCAGTTGTAGTTGTCCGGAAGTTGATAATTGACTCGTTCCGGCGTCCGGTCGCACATCATTTGCCGGAGCCGGCGGGACAGTTCCTTTTCATCTCCCGTTGCGAAATAGGCAGGTGCCGGCAGGTTCATGGCTTTATTTGCCGGAATGTCGCTGGCTAGAATGGCGAGTTTGTAGCTCATGGCCTCTAATAAAACAAGCGGCATGCCTTCGTTGTAGGAAGGCAGTACGAACAGCGCTGCATGTGTGTAGAGTTGTGCCAGTTGCTTTCCGAAGACATAACCGGTGAATATGATGTTGCTGCAACAGGATGCACTCTTTTGAAGCGCCGTGAAGTGGGTCGATTCACCTTCCACTCCGCCGGCAATGACCAATTGATACGTTTCGGGAGCGGTTTCCTTGAAGGCTTTGATCAGATAGTCAAACCCTTTTTCGGGTGTAATGCGTCCGACGGCCAGGATGTATTTGTTTTTCCGGATGCCTTGTGTTTGCAGGAAATCGGTTGCATCGGTAAATTCCGGTGCCGGAATGCCGTTGGGAATATAGCAGGATTTGGCTTGGATGCGCGGATTGAACTTTTTCCGTTGCGCATCGCTGATGAAAATAATGGCATCGGACGTTGTCAATGCGATTGTTTCACTCAATTTTAATATCTTTCGGGCAATGAAACGCCATTTTTTATGTTCGTAATTCGGGCTGTGATACGTTAGGAGCACTTTAATTCCTGCCGATTTTAATAAGGGCGAAAACAGCGCCGGACCGATATTGTGGATATGCACGATTTCCGGCCGTTGAAACAGGGAATATACCGTGCACAACAGGGAATGATACGCTGTTTCCCATCCTTTGATCCGCGTAGACGGCAGGTCGACAAACCGGATGGAATCGTATTTCTCTCCGGACGGCCGGACGTAAGGTTTTCGCCGGAAAACGGTTAAACGGCATGAATGATCCATCAGGGGATATAAACATTCGCAGTGTTTCTCCACGCCTCCCTGGATAAGAGGAAAACCTCTGGTACCAAATACGTTTATTCTCATTTTTTTCACCAGCAAATATTTTTTCCACGGGCAATGCGTATCTTGTTGCGGACGACCCACAGAATAGGAACCCACGGCCTGCGTAGCATGTCGTGCCGTTCGGTGACGATAAAAGCACAGTTCCGGTCGCAGGCTTTCACCCGTTCAGCTATTTTCCGGGCTTTATCCGACTTCATGATATTCTCAAAAGAATCATCCTTGATGTTTCCAATGATCCATTCTTTTTCGGAACCATTACATGGGCTGACGTTTCCCCAGGGGTCGATAAAGAAAAAATCATCCAATGCACCGCATGGCGGGCGGTATCCTTGTTCGTCGCCCCTCAACCGGCGATGTATGCTCTTGTTGAAATAAGCGCGGCCGTAGTCTTTGAGTTTGTTTTTCAATCCTCTCCTTTTCGATGTCAGCAAGGCTTTCACAAATTTCTCGTGTTGTTCCAGCGCTTCTTCGCTAACGACTTCATTGTCGTCCTTATGGAAATACCACGAATTGTGTACGACGGAATTTCCAAATTCCACATCCAGCGCGACGCATATATCATACAGATAGAGCAGGTCTTTATAATTGTCGGGAGAAATGACCACCGAAAAACCGATGTTTTTGCATTTTGTTTTTTTCAATTCCAGCATTGTCCTGATCGCATGGTCAAACCCGTTTTTCATGCCCCGTTTACTGTCATTCAGTGTGGGCAATCCTTCCAGACTTACACGTATCAGGATACGGGGATACTTGTTCGCCAGTGCAACAATCTTTTCCGTATGGTATCCGTTCGTACTCAACTCCAGTAACGACGCTTTCGGATACAGGACACGGAATATATCGTCAATATCCTTCCGTATGGTCGCTTCCCCTCCGGTGATGTTGATTCGCAATCCCTCGGGAAGTTTTTCATAGTAGGTATAATCTATTTCTTCTTCCGGTCCGGTTTGATGTTGCCAGATATTGCACATATTACATTTTGCATTGCAGCGAAACGTAGTAATGAGGCTTCCTTGGACAATATTCTTCATCTTATATTTTTACTTTTAAAATGTATAAATCATTTTCCGATAACTTGTTTTAATAGATTGCCGGCAAACGTGCCGATATATCTATCAGTAGGTTTGCAGGGGTTAATGGTCATAAATTTGTATCAGTTTATTATAAAACGTCTCGGCGCCGAATTTATTTTGTGCCTGTTCCGTTATTTTTCTAAAATTATACGTATCTGTGAAAAACCGGAAACAATCATGTACTTTATCCCTTAGTTCGGCTACGTTTCCGGCCTCGAATAAAAACCCGTTCTCTCCTTCCCGTATCAATTCGGGGATGCCTCCTATACGTGCTCCAAGCGCCGGAGTACCCATACAAAGGGCTTCAATGACGCTGTACGGATTGTTTTCATAACATATGGAAGGAATTACAAGAAACCGGGCTTTTCGTACGATCGCATATAATTCGTCCTGTTTTAAATGACCCAAAAATTCGATGTGCTTCTGCGTATATTTTTTGCGGTATGTGTTGAGTAAAGGTCCTCCGCCTATGACCTTTAAAGGACAGGTTATTTGTCCGGCCGCTTCGAGCAACGTCTCAACGCCTTTTTCTTCGGATAGCCTTCCTGCGTAACAGTAATAATTTTCTTTTTCCGTCGATAGGGAGAGCGCTTTCGGTAAAAAGTTGTGTAATACCTCAATCCGATTCGCAGGAAAACCGCCCTCAATCATTTTTGATTTTAAGAAATGACTTGGGCTGAGGAATAAATCGGTAATGCCCAACAACTTTTTCCTGTTCCAGTAACATGCCTCCAGCCATGCCAAAAGACTGGCAACACGGCTGTCTTTCATACATTTGTGCCGAAAAACGTTCGATTTGCAATGGAAACAATCTTCGCATATCGTATTGTTGCGTAAACAGGAATAGGTGGGGCAGAGCAACTTGTAGTCATGCAACGTCCATACGGTGCGTATGCCTTTCCTGTGAGCTATTTCCGCCACCAATGGCGAAATATACGAATGTATATTATGTAAATGGACGATATCCGGTTTAAAATCGGATAATAACCGGTTGAATTTATGTGATATTTCTCCGGAATGAAATATTCTTACGGCTGCCGATAATTTTTCCGAAATCGCCGTCGACGTAAATTTAACCTCCCCGGCGAAATAGTCTTCCCATAAGGAGGATTCATTTTGCGGATGGTTAGTACTGAATATGGCAACATCATGTCCTTTTGCTTTAAGCATTTGTTCCATACTCAATACAGCCGTACAGTCGCCACCTCTACGATAATAAAACTTGTTAACTAAGAGAATTTTCATCCGTTTTGTTGCGTTAAATTAGAAAGTTTTGCTTGTATATCGTGGAATGCCAGTCCCAGTATCATCATGATGAACATTCCCCGGTTATGAGTCAGGGTCGCATCCGATGTACATTCAATCATAAAGAAAATAATAATAATGAGGGCGATTGTCGCCTCTTTATGACAATTCAGCCGGTATGCTTTTATCGCTTTCAGTACAAGATGTATCCAGAAGGTGAAAAATAATATGACTCCGGCAATGCCGAATTGCGCTAATGCCGGAAAGTACGTGTCAGCAATAAACTCCGGCGCTTCTTTGGTCAGGCCATGCATATTTTGCATACTATATTTTATGTATATGGGAGAATAATTGATTCCGGAAGCGTATGTGGCGTATGTCGCAAATCCCGATCCGAAAGGAAAATAATCCATAAATATTTGCAGGGAGAAATAGTAAAGCGCCATTCGTGCGTATAAGTCGCTCGGTGCACGTCCGCCTCCAAATCCTCCGGTAATGAAATAGTAGTAGATTTTTTCGCGCGCTGCAAATATGGTAAATGCCAGTACTATGATAATGAATACCATATTTCGGGTGGATAATCTCATTTTAAATGACCGGTTGAAATAGATCATGATGAACAGGCAGACTGTGAAAAACCCAAAATGCTTTGAGCGTCCGGATAATATACCGATAGATAAAAGCAGGATAAAAATTATTTTGTCCGTTTTTGTGTAATCACTGCAATAAAGATACAATAATGCCAGTATAGACGATGCCGTTGCTAATCGCGATTCATGTCCGAACATAAATTTGATGATGTCGTAATATAGATGGTAAGCAACCCCGATAAATAAAACATATAAGCTGCATAACAGGATTAGCTGGCGGATTATTTTACGCTGGTTCTCCGTCAGTTTCGGATGTATGGCATATACGCAGAAGAATGCCAGGTACGGTTTTAGCTGTATGATGAAATCGGTCAGGATGGCGCTTTTTGTATTGGCGTGTATGGCGAAGGAATAAATCAGGTA
>JAISYY010000129.1 GCA_031269635.1 Tannerella sp.
TTTATATCCAACTTCGTTATGGTTTCATATAAATCCTCCGTTTCGGCGACACCGTAACAGTTTAGCAGGATTTTCCCGGCTTCCCGGACGTCAACCGGCGGATAAGCGCTGTTATTATCATTAAATGTGTTCAGGAATTTGACGACAAAAAAGGCGTCAAATTTATCATACATCCTTTTTACAAACGCTTCGGATGAAGCCGAATAGGTGCGACATTCGGCCAGCGTTTCATCAAACAGTCCGTTGCCGATATAACCCATTATCTCCGCTGGAATCTTATCTTTCCGGTCTGTACGCTCCATTGCAGGAAACAGTTCATAAAAAACTTTCAGCAGGCGGAACAATTCGAAATTGTACACCGTATATCGTCCGTTCTCCAGAATGTTGCGGACAGACGGGCCGGTACCGAAAGGGACGCGGTTTGAAACGCGCGGGGACGGGAAAACGATTTGGCTCATGACTTCATGAACAGGGTGCATCTTGGCTGCTTTCTGCAGGAAATAGAAGTCTTCCCCACCCTGTTTCGATGCCATTCCGCCAAGCTGGGCATAGGTACAGGCACGTATGGCAAAGCACGAACCTATCGTATGAACGGCAAATGGAAAGTTAAAGGTTTTCAGCGCCAGACGATAGTAACGAAGATAAATCTCATACAGTTTGCAGGCTTGTATGACATTTTCAGGATATTTCTCCATATCATAGTCATGCCGGAACTGGAACGTAAAACATTTTGCCCGGCTTATTCCCGAAGCTTTTTCCATTTCCTGAAAATAATTTTTTGCAACCAGCGTATCAGCGTCAAGCGAAACGATAAGGCCGTCCGGCCTGTTTATCGCGGCAAATCTCCTTAATGCTTCGTCCATGGCCGTTTTCCTGGCAAAGCCGACTCCGGCTTTTTTCTTTACGGTTCCTTCAACAAGTATTGGCAACAGCCGGAAGTTTTTATAAAATCCCGTCTCTGCTCTTCGTTTCAGTCCGTCAAATATCATCCTGTTTTTCTCAATAATATCCGGCGGCGTGCTCTCCCCTGAATTTACATTCACTATGACTTCGATTCCGGCACGTATGGCATTGGCATTTTCCAGTGAATCCAGTGTGTCGAAAACAAATTCGTCATCTATGCACGGTATGATAACGACGACGCCCAACCTTTCATCCGGTTTATCACAAAAAAAGGGTGGAAGCGATTTATATCTTTTAAAATAGTGTGTTGCAAAATTTTCATCCATATTTCAAACAGTCATTCCCGACAACGCGGTAAAGATACAAAAAAATATCCGGAGAAGTTTAATTCCTTCTCCGGATATATCATATACACACCCAATATATGCAGTATGTTTACTAATTATTACAATATTATTTAACTTCGATAAAATCATTTAACATAGCTTTCATGACATAATCGTCGCCTACATTCCCATTTTTTTTAAAAACGCCGCTATCGGAATATTCCTTTGCCTCATAATTATGTCCATACTGAGTCCATGTCAATTTAACCGGCTTAGAGGTAACGCCTTCGGGCAACAGATCGGATATTTTAAACGAACACCGGCCCCAAGCTTCATACAAATAAACTCCACCCTTGCCGATAACTTCGCCATAAGCGTTATGACGCAAAGTCAGGTATACGGTATCAGCGCTCGCGCGGGTATCATCATAGATAAGATTTATCATGTGTTTTTTATCCACATGCTGCGAATGGAATAGTTCAAAATCAATATTCAAGTAATCACCGCCAAACCGGGAATTAATACGGATAAAAGGATCGTTTCCGATACTGTCGCGGCGGGCGTCTTCGTCCTGAAGTATAAACGACTCGTTTACTAACGGCTTGGATAATAACTGATAAAAACCATTCACTTGCACTTCATAGATTTTTTTACTTTTATCCTTATCGGACAAAATCTCGTAATTAACAAGAACACGCTTGTCATCCTCAATGTCCTGCGATGTATACGATTTGGTAACGGCCAGCGTGTTACCCTTATCGGTGAGTATCTCATAATTATTTCCGGAAGTAACGTTCCGTATCACACCATAAGATACATAGATGTCATCATTCTCATCAACACATGAAAAAAACAAAAATACAGACAATAACCCAAAACCTAAATTCAAAATATTTCTCTTCATAATAAAAAATCTCCTTTTTCAAATTAATAATTAGTTTTCAAATTTCCTTTCAATTATAGAGATGCAAGAAACAGAAAAAACGCTGCACCGGGATAGAAAAAAATTATCGTGAATTATTATCAGGCTGTATATCAGCAGTATAAGAAGCAATGAAAAATAATTACATTTTATCCCATTCAAAATATCAAATATTTTGAGTAACTTTGCGCGCAATTATTCCGAAAAAAACGATAAGACATGGCTAATTATTTGAATGATGTATCCAGAACTTTTGGGGAATATTTGCTAATCCCCGGCTTAACGACAAAGCAATGTATCCCGACGAATGTTTCGTTAAAAACTCCTTTTGTAAAATATAACACGGACGAAAAACCGGCTATAATGCTTCATATCCCGTTTGTTTCAGCAATCATGCAAGCCGTCTCCGGGCCGGATCTTGCCATAGAACTGGCGCGTAACGGGGGGCTTTCTTTTATATTCGGCTCACAGTCAATAACAAGTCAGGCAGAGATGGTCCGCAAGGTGAAAAAATTCAAGGCGGGATTTGTTGTCAGCGATTCAAACCTGATGCCCGACAACACGCTTGCCGACGTCATCAAACTTGTCAAAAAGACAGGACACTCTACCATTGGTGTAACCGACGACGGCACACCTAACGGCAAACTGTTAGGTATCGTCACAAGTCGCGACTACCGTATTGAAAAAGACGACCCGAGCATGAAAGTACATGATTTCATGACACCTTTTGAAAAACTTATTGTCGGCAAGTCCGGGATAAGTTTGAGCGAAGCGAACCAGAAACTGTGGGAAAACAAATTAAATACGCTGCCGATTATTGACGATGATCAAAGCCTGATATATTTCGTCTTTCGCAAAGACTATGACAGTCACCGTGAAAATCCATGCGAATTATCCGACGCGACAAAAAAACTCCTTGTAGGTGCAGGCATCAACACACGTGATTATAAAAAACGTGTTCCGGCGCTGATCGAAGCCGGAGTTGATGTGTTATGTATAGATTCTTCGGACGGGTATTCGGAATGGCAGCAGGAGACTTTACACTGGATAAAAACCAATTACGGGGACAAGGTTCCGGTCGGAGCAGGTAATGTGGTCGACGGGGAAGGGTTCCGTTATTTGGTCAACGCGGGAGCTGATTTTGTAAAAGTCGGTATCGGCGGCGGATCAATATGTATCACGCGCGAACAAAAAGGTATCGGGCGCGGTCAGGCGACAGCCCTGATTGACGTGGCTCACACCCGCGACGAATATATGAAGGAAAAAGGCGTCTATGTGCCTATATGCAGCGACGGCGGACTTGTTCATGATTACCACATGGTACTGGCTTTGGCTATGGGAGCGGATTTCCTTATGATGGGACGTTATTTCGCACGCTTTGACGAATCGCCGACAAAAACCCTGCGCGTCGGCAACAATTACGTAAAGGAATATTGGGGTGAAGGCTCCAACCGCGCACAGAACTGGCAACGATACGATATGGGGGGCAATGAATCGCTGAAATTTGAAGAAGGCGTTGACAGTTATGTTCCCTATGCGGGGAAAATGAAGGATAATCTGGATATTACGCTGGGTAAGATTAAAGCGACCTTATGCAGTTGCGGCGCAACAACAATAGAAGATTTACAGAAAAACGCAAAGATTACATTAGTTTCATCCACAAGTATTGTGGAAGGCGGAGCGCATGATGTTATCTTAAAAGATCAGGGGTAATTTTAGAACGTGACAAGTTTTTTACAAATAGATAATCTCACAAAGCGTTTCGGCGACCTTGTTCTTTATGAGAACATCTCGTTCGGCATTGCCCAGGGACAGAAAACGGGGCTTATCGCACGTAACGGCGCCGGCAAAACAACTTTGCTGAATATAATAAGCGGAAAGGAAAGCGCTGACGAGGGCGATATTGTCTTCCGCAATGACCTTCGCGTCGGTTATCTGGATCAATCGCCGTTGTATCCCGAAGGCTTAACGGTGCTGCAAGCCTGTTTTTATTCGCAAAACGAAACGGTGCGCCTGATAGCGGACTATGAAACCGCCGCATTATCAAACGACGCCAACGCGCTCGAAACGCTTATCCCACGCATGGAACACGGAAAAGCATGGGATTACGAGCGCAAGGCCAAACAAATTCTTTCACAACTTAAGATAAAAGACTTCGAGCAAAAGGTCGAAACGCTTTCCGGCGGACAACTGAAACGTGTTGCATTGGCGAATGTCCTGATACTCGACCCGGAACTGATATTACTCGACGAGCCGACTAATCATCTTGATTTAGAAATGATTGAATGGCTGGAGGGTTATCTGAAACGTTCGACGATAAGTTTGCTGATGGTAACTCACGACCGCTATTTTCTGGATGAAGTCTGCAATGAAATAATTGAAATAGACAATAAACAAATATATTCATACAAAGGCAATTACAGTTATTATTTAGATAAGCGTGCCGAACGTATGGATGCGATGCAAACTTCTATCGACCATGCCAACAACCTGCTACGCAAAGAGTTGGAATGGATGCGCCGCCAGCCTCAGGCGCGCGGAACGAAAGCAAAATACCGCATCGACGCGTTTTACGAACTTGAAAAGAAAGCCCGGCAACGGCATGACGACGGGAATGTAAACCTGAACGTAAAAGCTTCGTATATAGGCTCTAAAATCTTTGAAGCAACTGATGTGACGAAAAACTTCGGAGAGATTAAGATACTGGATCATTTCAACTATACTTTTTCGCGATATGAAAAACTGGGTATCGTAGGCGACAACGGTACCGGGAAATCTACGTTCATAAAGATGCTGACAGGAGAATTACAGCCCGACAGCGGTAATTTTAATATCGGCGAAACCGTTCGTTTCGGATATTACAGTCAGGAAGGATTGCAGTTCGACGAAAAAATGAAAGTAATCGACGTCGTACAAGACATTGCGGAATACATCACACTGGGTAACGGCAAAGCGTTAAGCGTATCGCAGTTCCTGAATTATTTTCTTTTCTCGCCCGAAAAGCAACATAACTTTGTCCATAAACTGAGCGGAGGCGAAAAACGGCGTCTCTATCTCTGTACCGTACTAATGAGCAACCCCAATTTCCTCATTCTCGACGAACCGACAAACGACCTGGATATCGTCACGCTAAACGTCCTGGAAGAATATCTGGCAAATTTCAAAGGATGCGCCATTGTCGTTTCACACGATCGTTATTTTATGGATAAGGTTGTCGACCACATACTTGTTTTCCACGGCAACGCCGACATCCGGGATTTTCCGGGAAATTACACACAATATCGCTTATGGAAAACGCAACGCGGAAAAGAAGAAAGCACAAAATCAGGAGGCAACCGGAACAATAAGAGTTCCGGCACAACGGCAAATGGCTCTCCGTCCGCCACAACAGCAGGCAGTAATCAGGACGGTAAAGCCGGTAACCGGCAACCTTCCGGCAAAAAGAAACTTTCCTACAAGGAACAAAAAGAACTGGAAGCATTAGAGATAGAAATTCCGGCGCTCGAAAAAGAGAAAAAAACAATAGAAGAAAATCTTAACAGCGGTACCTTGTCGATAGACGAACTAAATCAACTGTCGGCACGCATAGGCGAACTGATAGACCTTATCGACGAAAAAACAATGAGATGGCTTGAATTAAGTGATGAAAAATAAACAGACTGATGAAAAAGAAAATACGTTTTGGAGTAGTAGGGACAAATTTCATTACCGGCTGGGTCATTGCAGGCGGGCGTGAAGACGACAGGTTTGAACTGGCGGCCGTCTGTTCCCGGTCGGATGATACGGCGCGTTCTTTTGCCGTAAAACACAATATACCGCACCTATTCACGTCTATCGAAGCGATGGCCGCAAGCCCGCTTATTGATGCGGTCTATATAGCCTCGCCCAACGCTTTTCATGCACAGCAAAGCCTCATTTGCATGCAACACGGAAAGCATGTCTTATGCGAAAAAGCGTTCGCCTCGAACGCAGGAGAAGTCAGACAAATGATAGATGCCGCACGCAAACATGACGTCGTACTTATGGAAGCGATGAAACCGACGCTGACGCCTGCGTTCCGCTCCATACGCGAAGCCTTGCCGGAAATAGGAACCATACGCCGCTATTTTTCCTGTTACTGCCAGTACTCGTCACGTTACGACAAACTGAAAGAAGGCGTTGTACTCAACGCTTTCAAACCGGAACTCAGCAACGGCGCAACGATGGATATAGGCGTATATACGATTTACCCCATGGTCGTACTGTTCGGCCGCCCAAAAACAATCCATGCCGCAGGTCTAAAGTTGTCAAGCGGCGTAGACGGACAGGCTACCGTCAATTTCACTTACGACAATGGACTCATAGCTACCGTTTTATACGGAAAAATTGCAGATTCATCCTTGCCGACCGAGATTCAGGGCGAACAAGGCTCCATCATACTGGACCGCATCAATATCATAGGCGACGTATCCCTTATCCGTCGCAAAGGCGCAACGGAACATATCCGTCCGCAAACCGACAAAAACGAATATTATTACGAAATAGCCGAATTTATTGACATCATCCTGGAGGGACGCAAAGAGTCGACCGTAAACAGCCTCAACAATTCCCTGATAACAATAGAGATATTAGACGAAATACGCAGCCGGTTAGACGTCCGTTTCCCGGCCGACAAAGCGTGAACAGGCTCCGGTATATAGTAAGGGCATACATTCCGGTTTTATATCTTTACTTCTTTAACGTCTTGAATGATAATATGTGCCATGTGACGCCTGCGGCAATAATTCCGAGTATGACACGGACATAGACAGGCAAACTCAGGAACAGGATACAATAACCGATTGTTCCCCAAAGCAATACAACGGCATATATTTTTGCATGCAAGGGAATCGCCTTGTTCTCCTTAAAATTGCGTATGTAAGGGCCTAAATATTTCTGATTCAGCAACCATTTGTACAGTCGCGCAGAGCCTTTGAAATAGGCAGCGGCGGAAAGCAAAAGAAACGGCGTCGTCGGCAGCAAAGGTACGAATATGCCAACGATACCTAATACCAGACTGACAGTACCTAATATAACAAGTATTATCTTCATCTATACCTAATCAATCATTTTCCGGTCCCCTCCGGCTCATTAAGCCATGATTCATCCCAGTCAAAATCATAATTTATATTGCCGGACGCCTCCTGTTCTACTTCCGTATATTGTTCCAGTTCGCGACGGTCTTTTTTGGTCGGACGGCCTAAACCTTTCGCCCGGTCAACAAATCCTGAAATCCGGTTCATCTCTAATATCTCGTACTGTTCGGGCGGAGTAATATTTTCGAGATACTGCGGAACGAGCTTTGCGCCCATGCGTTTTTCGGTAATGTCAAGAACACGGAAAGAGAACGTTATGGGCGGTTTACGCACGGATATGATATCGCCGGTTTTTATCATCCGCGAAGGCTTTACATTCACACCTCCTATCGACACCCGGTTTTTCTTGCAGGCGTCGGAAGCGATCGTACGTGTTTTAAAAATACGTGTCGCCCACATCCATTTATCAATTCTTACTTCGTTCATCGTCAACAAAAATCACTTATGATTAAACCGGTTCATCGTAACATCTACACCCGAAAGGCAAAAACTGTGTATCATTTCAACCGCTTGCTTTATCCGTTCAGGCATTTTACTCAATTCATCTTCCGAAAATTTATCCAACACATAATCCATTTGTCTGCCGCGGGAAAAATCATTCCCTATGCCGAAGCGGAGGCGTACGTATTCGGATGTGCCCAAAACTTCTTCGATATTACGCAATCCGTTATGACCGCCATGACTGCCTTTCGGTTTGAGCCGCAAACTCCCGAACGGCAATGACAAATCATCAACCACGACAAGTAACTGCTGTAACGGCAATGATTCTTTCTGCAACCAGTAACGTACGGCATTTCCGCTCAAATTCATGAACGTATTCGGCTTAAGAACAACAAGTTCTGCGTTCTTAACGCGCATACGGGTTACGCCGCCATACCGTTCTTCCCTAAAAGTCATACCGGCAGCGTCAACAAGTTCATTTACAATCCTGAAACCGATATTATGACGCGTTCCCCAATATTCCTGACCGATATTGCCCAATCCGGCAATCAGATATTTCATAATCCTACAAAGTTCGATAGTTTAAAATCGCACGCCCGCGCGTACATAATATAAATTAAAAAAAAGGGGGAGAATGTACTGTCCAAACATCCTCCCTCCTCCTGTATTAAAGCGCTTATCCCGTTTTATTTTCCGGCAGTTGCAGTAGCTGCGGCGCTCTGTGATGCACGTGTCATCTTAACGATACAGACAACCGCATTTTTCGGACTGATAACTTCTATATTTTCAAATTCAAGTTCGCCAACCTTAATCGCTTTTCCCAGTTCAAGGTGTTCGACATCAATATCCAGCTTCTCCGGTATATTCACAGCCAAACCTTTCACTTTCAGTTTGCGCATGGATTGATTCAGTTTACCACCGGCTTTCACACCCACGGCATGACCGGTAAGGAAAACCGGAACTTCCATAACAATCGGTTTACCGTCAAATACTTCCAGAAAGTCTATATGAAGGATATTATCCGACACCGGATGATATTGGGAATCCTTAAGGATCGCTTTCACCGTCCGGCTTCCCTTAATATCAATCTCCACAAGATATATGTCAGGTGAATAAATAAGTTTACGCACGCCTTCCGTCGATACGGTAAAATCCGCCACGACAATACCTTTGTTATCACCTATCTCCACGATTTTTTCTCCGGGATTAAGCGTCCCCTTATAAGGTAATTCAACAGGTTCCCGGCCATACAGAACAGCAGGGATTAAAGATTTTTTACGAAGCTCTTTCGATGCTTTCTTGCCAACGGTTTCCCGTGGCGTTCCTTCTAATTTAAATGTTTTCATCTTTCAAAAATTGGTGTTACTCAAAATTAGTTTATGCTTCCTAATTCCCCATCACACTACGACAGGCTTAAAAAAGCGCGGCAAAGGTACAAAAAAAATACCAACACAAGAATTATCTATGAATAAAAATTACACAATGAACGTATCCCTTCAAAAATATAAAAAACCGTACCTTCGCCATTAGCGCCTTTATTCCGCAAATTTGTCATAACACCGGGCCGTCTTCATCGGTTCCATACTGTTTTAGAGTACAAGTTCCTATATATAGGACGTACTGTTCATGAAAATGTTACAATCAATAAGGTTTAAATTTCGGAAAAAAGAATTTGTTACAATTTTTTTTTCCGTATCTTTGCTGCCGATTTTAACTAATTATTTTTTTAAAAACATAATACATGGACATCTCACATATAGAACATCTCGGCATTGCCGTAAAAAGCATTGCAGAACAGTTGCCTTACTACGAACAGGTATTAGGCGTTACGTGTTACAATATCGAAGAAGTTGCAGACCAGAAGGTTAAGACTGCGTTTTTCAAAATCGGACAAACAAAAATCGAACTGCTTGAGCCGACAAGTGAAGACAGCACAATTGCCAAATTCATCGAAAAACGCGGGGAAGGGATTCATCACATAGCTTTTGCTGTGCCTGATGTACAAAACGCACTCGACGGAGCGGCGTCAAAAGGCATACAACTCATCGACAAAGCGCCCCGGAATGGCGCCGAAGGCTTGAAAATCGCATTCCTGCATCCCAAATCCACGCATGGAGTATTAACGGAATTATGCATGAAATGAGAAAAGACCGTTATCATAACCAAAATATAGACCAACCTTATTAACAACAAATAAATATAAAATGGCAAATCAACTTGAAAAAGTAAAAGAGTTAATCGCTTTGCGCGAAAAAGCACGCCTCGGAGGTGGAGAAAAAGCGATAGAGAAGCAGCATCAGAGAGGGAAATACACAGCCCGCGAACGCATAGCCATGCTTTTGGACGAAGGTAGTTTTGAAGAAATGGATATGTTTGTAGAGCATCGTTGTGTGAATTTCGGACAGGACAGGAAGAAAATTCTGGGAGACGGCGTCGTTACCGGTTGCGGTACGATCGACGGACGCCTGGTTTATGTGTTTGCACAGGATTTTACCGTGTTCGGAGGTTCCCTTTCCGAAACAATGTCTTCAAAAATATGCAAAATCATGGATATGGCCATGAAAATGGGAGCGCCCTGTATCGGCATCAACGATTCGGGCGGCGCACGTATCCAGGAAGGTATAAACGCACTTGCCGGCTATGCCGAAATTTTCCAGCGCAACATCATGGCCTCGGGCGTAATCCCCCAGATATCGGGAATCTTCGGCCCGTGTGCGGGCGGCGCCGTATATTCGCCGGCTCTTACCGATTTCACACTGATGACGGAAGGCACATCCTATATGTTCCTCACCGGGCCTAAAGTTGTAAAAACCGTGACAGGCGAAGATGTTTCGCAGGAAGACCTTGGCGGAGCAAGCATTCACTCAACGAAGTCCGGCGTCACCCACCTCACCGCGCCTACCGAAGAAGAAGGCCTCGCGATGATACGCAAACTGTTGAGCTACATGCCCCAGAACAACCTTGAAGAACCGCCGTATGTGGAATGTAATGACCACATTGACCGTCTTGACGACATCCTGAATGAAATCATACCGGACAGTGCAACCCAGGCTTACGATATGAATGCGGTTATCACAACGGTTGTCGACAACAATGAATTTTTTGAAATACAACCGCATTATGCGAAAAACATAATCATCGGATTCGCCCGCTTCAACGGACAATCGGTCGGTATTGTGGCCAACCAGCCGAAATACCTCGCCGGCGTGCTCGACAGTAATGCCTCACGCAAAGGCGCACGCTTCGTTCGCTTCTGCGACGCGTTCAACATACCGATTGTTTCGTTCGTCGACGTTCCGGGATTCCTGCCGGGTACGGGACAGGAATACAACGGCGTAATCCTGCACGGGGCAAAATTACTTTACGCTTACGGCGAGGCTACCGTGCCCAAAGTAACCGTCACCCTGCGCAAGTCTTATGGCGGCTCACACATCGTGATGAGTTGCAAACAGTTGCGCGGCGACATCAACTACGCTTGGCCGACCGCCGAAATCGCCGTCATGGGAGGCTCCGGAGCAGCAGAAGTGTTATACGCCAAAGAAATCAATGAAGCCGCAGACCCGGCAACGTTTATGGCTGAAAAGATTGACGAATACAATAAATTATTCGCAAATCCGTACAACGCCGCAAAATACGGTTACATTGATGATGTTATCGAACCGCGTAACACGCGATTCCGCGTAATACGCGCTTTACAGCAGCTACAAACAAAGAAGTTAAGCAATCCGGCCAAAAAGCACGGGAATATTCCTTTATAATCTCTTAAATATGACGAATATGATAAGAAATAAAACAGGAATAATACTGTTATTCGCATTGCTTTTTCCGGCAGTGATACAGGCGCAACAAGCCACATCCATGCGTATAAACGAAGTATTGGTCATAAACAACGATAACTTTGTCGACGACTACGGAAAGCGAAGCGGTTGGATTGAACTGTATAACAACTCCGCCGGCACGATAAACATTGGCGGATGCTACATAACGAACGACCCGGATAATCCCAGAAAATATCCGATCCCCAAAGGAGATGTACTCACAAAAATACCTCCCGGACAGCATGTGCTGTTCTGGGTAGACGGAATGGCAGACCGCGGTACGTTTCATGTCAATTTTACATTGGACCCGGTAAAGGAGAACTACATTGCATTCTATAATGCCGACGGAAAAACACTGGTTGATGAAATAAAAATTCCGGCCGGTCAAAAACCGGATACCAGTTACGGGCGCAGGATTGACGGGAAAGCGGAATGGTCTCAACTTACGAAAGTGACTCCCAGCACCAATAACCTGACGTTAGATACAAACGAAAAGATTGAAAATTTCCAAATCAATGATGCATGGGGTATCGGAATGACAATCACAGCAATGGCGGTGGTTTTCATCGGTCTTATCCTTCTTTTCGTTTCCTTCAAATATGTTGGGAAAACTGCCATAAAAATGGGTACCCGCCGCGCTCAAAAAGCCGGAGTGGAAAACATCCCGGCCGGAGGCCATACGGAAGAAGGCGCCGTATTTGCCGCTATTGCTGCTGCATTGTATGAAGTAGCCGAAGATATACACGATGTTGAATCTTCGGTCATCACGATCCAGAAAGTAGCCCGCAGATATTCGCCATGGAGCTCCAAGTTCCACAGCATGAGAGAATTTACAAGAAAATAAACGAAATAATCATTTCCTGATAAATAGTATGAAACAATTTAAATATACAATCAACGGAAGCATCTATAATGTAACCGTGAACAAAGTAGAAGATACGATCGCCGAAGTCGAAGTAAACGGAACGCCGTATAAAGTATTAATGGACAAACCTGCAAAAAAACAGGTCATAACAATAAAACGCCCGGCACAGGCCCATACGACACCGGTTGTGTCGCGTCCGGCGGGCAGCAGTAGCAGCAGCGCCGTCAAATCGCCGCTGCCCGGCGTTATCCTCAGCATAGACTGCCATGTCGGCGACACCGTCAAAAAAGGACAGAAACTGCTTGTCCTTGAGGCCATGAAAATGGAAAATACAATTCCATCCGACAAGGACGGTGTAATTGCCGAAATAAAAGTAAACAAGGGCGACTCTATACTGGAAGGAGCCGAATTGGTAATCATTAAATAAAACCATGCCATGCAAGAAAGTTTTTTGACGTTTTTAAGTGAAAACTTGGAAACATTCCTGTCGTACACAGGATTTGCTAACGCTACATGGGGACATGCGATAATGATCTTTGTCGGACTTATCTTCATATTCCTGGCAATAAGATACGAATTTGAGCCTATGCTTCTTATTCCGATCGGTTTCGGTATTCTAATCGGTAATATTCCGTTCAAGGACGCCGGACTGCAAATCGGCATATACGAAGAAGGCTCGGTGTTAAACATCCTTTATCAAGGGGTCGTGAAGGGGTGGTATCCGCCGCTCATATTCCTCGGCATCGGTGCCATGACGGACTTTTCGGCATTAATATCCAATCCGAAGTTGATGCTCATCGGCGCAGCCGCCCAGTTCGGTATATTCGGGGCTTATGTTATAGCGCTGCAAATAGGATTTGACCCGAGCCAGGCCGCTGCAATAGGCATCATTGGCGGTGCGGACGGGCCGACGGCCATCTTCCTGTCCTCCAAACTTGCACCAAACCTGATGGGGGCTATTGCGGTATCCGCATACTCCTATATGGCGTTAGTGCCTATCATACAGCCACCGTTTATGCGGTTACTTACAACCCCCAAAGAACGTTTAATCCGGATGAAACCGCCGCGTGCCGTCTCATCTACGGAAAAAATCATTTTCCCGATCATAGGACTTTTACTTACATGCTTCCTGGTACCTTCGGGTTTACCCCTGTTAGGAATGCTGTTCTTCGGAAACCTGATAAAGGAAAGCGGCGTAACGCGCCGTCTGGCGGAAACCGCCCGCGGGCCGATGATTGACATCGTAACAATCCTTCTGGGCATAACGGTAGGCGCATCGACACAGGCGACACAGTTCCTCACCTACAATTCTATCAAGATATTCTTATTAGGTGCCTTATCTTTCGCAATCGCAACAAGTGCGGGAGTTTTATTTGTGAAATTCTTCAACCTGTTCCTCAAAGAAGGGAATAAAATCAATCCGCTCATCGGAAATGCCGGCGTTTCGGCCGTACCGGATTCCGCCCGCATCTCCCAGATTGAAGGTTTGAAATACGACCCTAAAAACTATCTGTTAATGCACGCGATGGGTCCTAACGTCGCCGGCGTTATCGGATCGGCCGTTGCGGCCGGTATATTACTCGGTTTTCTGGGATAAACCATACGATTTTTCAACGTGCGGGTTACAGGCTGACTTGTTCGGCATCTGTGACCCGCACGTATTTTATCCGGCGCTTTCACAACCGTCTCCCCCCGGCAGCGTAATTATTTGGCTTATAATTTGGATTTATAAAAAATAATACTGACTTTTGCGTCCATATAATTGGAAGGAGTACAAATGAAACGTTTTTTATCATACGGTTTATTGATAACAGCACTGGTCGCACATGTTGTTATGATAAAGACGCGCGTTCCGGCGACTGACGCCTGCATGCAAACGAAACTGTTTGCCGGTACGCACAATGCGGATTCTTCGCCGGAAGACGGTTGTTTTTTTATAATGCCCGACACCCCGTTTACTTCTGCCGGATTAAACAATATATCCAATTCGAGAGTGCCGGTATCGTTCATTAAAACGGTCAACAATCCTTACGACACGCAAAAATCATGCTTTTCAAACCTGACCGACCGGCAAATACATATCACCAAATCCACGTTCTTTTTGCATTACTCAAAAAAAGAAAAGGACGGCTACTATATCTATGCACTGCGAAAATTATTGATCTGATTGAGAAGGCTACGCCTCAAAAGTCATTTAAAATCAATATTTACAATTTATACGGATAACGTGTCCTTCCTGTTTGCGAAGTACACCGGAAATATTCGTATATAACAACATCACAATTAAAATAAAAAACATTATGGAAAATAATTTATCAATAGAACAAGTTTTTGACAGTCAAGACAACAATGAGATACATAAAGCGAAACCATCGTTCGTTTTAACGGCCATATTAATTGCAACAGGCCTTGTATTAATCACGGTGAATGGCATGATACCGGCGTCTGACGGTACGATTTCAACATTATTTATTCTCACAGGCATCGGTTTACTTATATGGGGTATCATATATGCCTTTTTTAAAAAAACAGGCTACAAGCTGAGCCGGAATAAAGAACGTATTACTTTTCAGGAAATTTATTTCGACGTAAAGGAACGCGACAGGCTAATCAACATCCTGAACAGCGATAGCGTAAATGAACTGGAAAAACTGAAACCGGCCAACATCGACGCCCTTAAACTGCGCGTAGCGACGACTCCGGACGGAAGTTTCTGTTATTCACAGGTCGTATCATACGTCCCCTACGAATTTATCAACGCGAACGAAGCGCGTAAACACACGCCCGAAGAAATCCGGATTATCCTGGATCTGCTAAAGAAACGGAAATAAGCGCAATAAATCCCGGCTTCGGCATAATGCAAAAGTCGGGATTTTTAGTATCTTTATGTTCCGTTTTTCCGAATGTCACGTTTGCGTTTCGGGTGTTTTCTCCAGGACAAGGCGGTTTGTAATGCTTCCGGGCAATTCCTGCTCGTAGTGCGTTACCATGATCAGCGTTTTGCCGGGGCGGTTGCAGAACGATTCGATAATGGCTTTTACCAGCAGGCGGTTTTTCGTATCAAGTCCGTGGAATGGTTCGTCGAGAATAAGCAATTCGGGATCTTTCACGAATGCCCGCGCCAGTAAAACCAGACGCTGCTCGCCGTCGGACAGTTGCAGGAAGCGGCGCTCTTTCAGCGCTGAAATGCCGAACAGGTTCATCCACCATTCGCAGGCGGACAAATGTTCCGGGCGGGAAGATACATAAAACCCGATACTATCGTGCAGTCCGCCTGCCACAATTTCTATCGCCGGAATATTCACGGAACAGGAACGGTGCATTTCAGGGCTTACATATCCGATACGCTTTTTGATATCCCAGATACTCTCGCCCGAACCGCGCCGGCGGCCGAACAGGGAAATATCACAGGCATAAGACTGCGGATTGTCGGCGCAAACCAAACTCAGCAGCGTTGATTTTCCCGAACCGTTCCGCCCCAGCAAAGCCCATTTTTCCCCGCGCCTCACCGTCCAGCTCAAGGAATCGAGGATTGTCCGCGTACCGTATTTGATGGAAACATCCCGCATCTCTATGATCATATCACTTTTTGCGGCATAAAAATCCGGCGCGGCGGGACGGGCTTCCGGAGGGCGCAGATCGCCTGTATGCGGCGCTTCCGGTATGATTTCGGCAAAATCGCCCCGTGCAATTCTCTCTTTACACAACATACCCTCGACGGGAACGACATGCGTAATAAAACCAGGAATTTCATCCGTTTTAGCCAGGATAAGCATGACCTGCACCTCCCCTGCTCCGGCAAGACGGTTGAGCAAACCGTACAACTGTCCGCGCGTCGCTGCATCAAGACCGATGAAGGGATTGTCAATGATAAGAATCCGCGGATGCGAAAGCAGCGCTTTTGTCAATTGGAACTTACGCATCTCACCGCTCGACAGCGATACCATTTGCTTTTCAAGCATCTCGTCAATGCCAAACAATTCAAAGAAAATGCTGTCCGAAACACCGTTAAGACTGCGTTCCAAAACGTCACGAACCAAAGGAGAAACATCCCTGTCCTGCGAGTTCCATCGCTGTTGCAGGTAATATGAAGAATCTGCCGGGCCATAGTTGTCTTTAAAAGCGATGAATTTTATATTCCTGTAGACGGGAGACGGGGAAAAGCCGTAGTCAATCCGTCCTTCTTTCAACGGATAATTTCCCGCCAGCATCCGAGCCAGCATACTTTTACCGCCGCCATTCGGCCCGACGAAAGCAATATGTTCGTTCTTCCCTATCGAAAGCGATACCGGCTCGCGAAAACGAAAATCAGGGTTGCAGGGAACGGCTTTTTTTATTTCTATCATAGGAGTTGAAAATTAAGAATTA
>JAISYY010000144.1 GCA_031269635.1 Tannerella sp.
CCCTGCATTTCAATCTGTTCTTCAAACAATGATTTCAGAACGACAGCGCCTGCACCGGCATCTTCCAGTCCTTTGTTTTTTTTCACGCTGTTCGTAAGGCCGGAACTCCCGACAATCAACGGATTCCTTAGCGTCAATCCGGCTTATTTTGTTTCTAACCGTATCATAGTTTCCGTTTTTTTAGTAATAATCACGCAAATATAATATATTTTTGCGATAGGATATAATAATTCCGTATTTTTCGGGCGACGAAACAGGGTACATGCGTTATATTTTATTAATTCCACATCACTAAGAGTTAAGAATTAAAAATCGAAGCAATCCGGCCGGATACAAATGGGCTGGATTGCTTCGTTGTGCTTACAATGACGCGGAGTGCTTTCCGTTATTTCGACGGCGCAGCCGGAAGCAATCCAAGCGTCATTTTTTTCCGTTTATGGAATCGGGTTTACCAATGACGGAATTTTTTAAGTCTTAATTCTTCAGTATCCGGGGTTTTGTTCTATCACACCCTGTCCTTCGATGATGACCTTTTCCGGTAACGGGAAACGCGTGTAATTTTCGTTGATGACCGGGATTTCGCCGAACTCGTTGCATTTGCGAATCATTGTTTCAACGTACGAACCGTCGCGGATGAGGTCCTGGCGGCGGCATCCTTCGAAATACAGTTCGTGGGCGCGTTCCATTAGCAGTTTATCTAAAAAGTCGCGCGGACCGGCGAAGGACTCCGTCGTGTAGGCTTCCAGTCCGGCCCTTGTCCGTACGGTGTTCAGGAGGTCGACGGCTTCCTGCGAGACGCTTCCGCTCTGACGTACGAGAGCTTCGGCCAGTAGCGTGACGGCGTCGGCATAACGGTAGACGATCCAGTCCGTCTGGCAGGCGTCGCCTACGTTTGACGGTTCTATCCTGTATTTAAGGGGGTATACGCCGTGTTCGAGCGAATTGGCGCCGGCGCCTTTGTTTTCTTCATTAAAGACGACATTGTTACGTGTCGTATATTCGTAAATGATCGTTTCCTTGCGTTGGTCGCCGTCTTCAAACGTCTTGAAGAAACTCCACGTCATCTTGTAACCTCCCCATCCGCCGCTGAATGTATTGATATTGCTCGGCAGGACGTGCGGGTACCAGAGGTGCGTTTGCTCCCCGGTCAGGCAGTTTACGGCCCAAACGGTTTCTGCGTTTTTTTCGTTCGCTTCGGTGAAGATATTGGCGTAGGCCGAATTTTCAGTGCCTTTGGCAGTCACCAACCGGTAACCGTATTCGGCTTTCTGCAGTTCGCGTCCTTCGGCAATGGCTTTTTCCCACTGATGCGTCTGCATGTAAAATTTCAGCAGGATCATGTGGCACAGTCCTTTGGTGAAACGGCCATAGTCGACGTCACTTTTTTGGTAATTGAGGGGCAGTGATTTTGCCGCATCCGTCAGTTCGGCGACGATAAAATCCCTCGTTTCTTCTTCCGTCAGGCGGGGTAGAATCTTTTCCTCCAGCGGATTTTTCAGTGTTTCGAGGTCAGCCAGAAGAATCGGACCATGCATGTCGTAAATGATGAATGCCATAAAACCGCGTGCGCAATGCAACTCGGCAAGGTAACGGTTCTTTAATGTTTCGTCCATTTGGATGCGGGAAATACGGTCGATGGTAAGCGTCATTTTACTTATCTCGTTGGTATATTCCCAGATTTTCGTTGTGTTGCGGTTTTCCTGCGGTGTCCATCTCCCAAATTCAAGTGGTTCCCAGACGGTTCCTCCCCATGAGCAGAATCCGCAGTCGCTTGCCATGTCGGAGGTGATGAACACGCCTGTAGCCACGTTGAAAATCCCGTCGTAATTGTAGTTCCTAAACGCCCCGTAGGCATTGGCCGTAACGAGGTCGCGGGCGTCGCGAGCCGTCGTCGGGTAGATCTGCGGGTTAATCGCGTCGTACATTTCCGATTTCAATTCACAGCTCTGCAATCCCGATAAAACGAGCGCAGATGCGACCAGATTATATAAAAATATTTTTTTCATAGATACACATTATTTTTTAAGTTAGAAAATCAGAAAGAAATATCAATTCCCAGATTGAATGTTGTCACGTTCGGGTAAGCATAGTCGCCTCCGTCCGTTTCGGGGTCGACGCCGCTCCAGTTGGTGAGCGTGAAGGGGTTGTTTACACCAGCCGATACGCGAATGTTGCTAACCACCCGTTTTGCTGCGGGAATAACGTATCCGACGGTTATATTCCGGCAACGGAGATAGTTTATCTTTTTGTGATAATAATCCCCCACGCTGTAAGAACTCTGGATGACGTTCGGGACGGTCGTCTGCGTGTTGTCGTGCGCCCATGCGTTCAGCGTCTGGCGCGACGGGTTGATCGGGTTCCCGGTATATCCGGCCGTCCATCTGTCGTAATAACTCGCTCCCCTCCAGCGCCCAACTTCTCCATAGAAGTATATGTTGAAATCGAAATTCTTATACCGGAGCGTGTTGTTGAACCCGGCGGTAAAATCCGGGTCTTCCGAGCCGAGCAGTATTTGGTCATACTGGTTCAGTACGTTCGGGTTTCCGTTTTCGTCATGACGGTTTTTCAGTTTCACTTGTCCCGGCACCAATGCTTTTTGCCAGGCGGGCGCCGTTTCGCCCGCTTGCAGCAAGCCATCGGATTCGTATGTGTGAATCGCGCGGATAGGGTCGTTTACGGATTGATAAGCGGCCGGTTTCCAGTTCGGATCGCGTTCTTTCCAACGGTCTTCAAAAGTATAAAACGACAGGTCGGTCGTCCAGGTGAGATCTTTATTCGTAATATTCACCGTGTTCAAAGTCAGTTCAAAACCGCGTCCCTGGGTTTTGCCTATGTTTGCGGCAATCGTAGTGATTTCATTGTACGACGGCAAACTTTTTGAGGTCACCAGCAAGTCGGAAATCACACGGTCGTAATATTCCAGTGACAGGGAAATGCGGTTTCTGAGGAAACCCAAATCCAGTCCGACGTTAAATTCGGAAGTCGTTTCCCAGGTTAATTTTCTATTCCCCAACTGCGTGACTTTGATACCGGTATATCCTGAATTTC
>JAISYY010000049.1 GCA_031269635.1 Tannerella sp.
CGTTTCATTTCGCCGCAGGACTGTATGCCTTGACTGTTCCGAACTCTTTCCAAACATCGGCGAGCTTGTAGGCGTCGATGGATGCGGCGGGGACATAGAGTGTATCCCTGCTCAGGTCAATACCGTCAAATATGTTGGGCGTCCGTATATTCGGCGGCGTCGGGTTCAGGCTGGTTACAGACCTGAGAGCGTCGCAGCCGGAAAAAGCCTTATCCCCAATGCTTGTCACGCTGTTGGGAATAGCATAATTCACGTCCTGCTTTCCTGTGGGATATTGAATCAAGGTTGTTCTTGCCTTGTTGAACAGTACTCCGTTTACCGAAGCATAAGCGGTGTTGTCTTCGGCAACATGAATAGCGGTCAAACGGTTGCACTCGGAAAAAGCCCCATCCCCAATGCTTGTCACGCCGCCAGGAATAGTAATCGAAGTAAGAGCAGCGCAATAGTAAAAAGCATAATCCCCAATGCTTGTCACGCTGTTAGGAATAGTAATCGAGGTAAGAGCATCGCACAAGGAAAAAGCCCAATTCCCAATGCTTGTCACGCTCTTTCCGATAGTAACCGAGGTAAGAGCATCGCAATCGGAAAAAGCCTCATACCCAATGCTTGTCACGCTCTTTGGAATAGTAATCGAGGTAAGAGCTTTGCAAGAGTTAAAAGCAGAATGCCCAATGCTTGTCACGCTGTTAGGAATAGTAATCGAGATAAGAGCTTCGCAAGAGGAAAAAGCAAACTCCCCAATGCTTGTCACGCTGTTAGGAATAGTAATCGAGGTAAGAGCAGCGCAATAGGAAAAAGCATAATTCCCAATGCTTGTCACGCTGTTAGGAATAGCATAATTTACGTCCTGCTTTCCTGCGGGATATTGAATCAAGGTTGTTCTTGCCTTGTTGAACAGTACTCCGTTTACCGAAACATAAGCGGTGTTGTCTTCGGCAACATGAATAGCGGTCAAACGGTCGCAGCCGGAAAAAGCAGCACTCCCAATGCTTGTCACGCTGTTAGGAATAGTAACCGAGGTAAGAGCATCGCAAGAGGAAAAAGCATAATCCCCAATGCTTGTCACGCTGTTGGGAATAGTAATCGAGGTAAGAGCAGCGCAAGAGGAAAAAGCATAATCTCCAATACTTGTCACGCTGTTTCCGATAGTAACCGAGATAAGAGCATCGCACTCGGAAAATGCCTCATTCCCAATGCTTGTCACGCTGTTAGGAATAGTAATCGAGGTAAGAGCAACGCACCTGGAAAAAGCAGAACCCCAAATGCTTGTCACGCTGTTTCCGATAGTAACCGAGGTAAGAGCATCGCAAGAGGAAAAAGCATCATCCCCAATGCTTGTCACCCCATCTCCAATCACGGCCGTTGTAATATCAGAACGATAGGAATACCAGGGAGCATCAGTATAGCGGTAATCCGGCATCGCCCCCTTCCCGCTAATGGTAAGCGTTCCATTGTCGAGCATCCATGTCAGTGGACCTATTGTCCCGCTTTGCGCAAAGATGCCTGCCGTACCCGGCAGCAGCATCATAATCCATAAAATAACTGTCTTCTTCATCACTTATTTATTTAAAAGGTTGAAATCTTTTTTATGTATATTGTTTTTAAAAAATACATTTCGTTATAAACATCGCAAAGATATAACAAAAAAAATAAACTGCAAATTTTTTTTCAAAAAAAAATATTTTTTTTTGAGATGCTATCATTTTTATCGTAGAAAGGCGGCGTGCCGCGTCTCTACAACACACCAAAATCAGGTGTCTCCACGCGGTCGCTACACGCTTTCGCTCGACATGACGGGACGGTCCGGGGGACCGCGTCATGTCGAGCGAAGCGTAGCGAAGGTGTGGAGGTATCTGTTTCTGTTTCAAATGATCCTCCGGATAAGCGTTTTTATATCATCTTCTCAACCGTCCAGACAAATGCGTGGAGTCCCTGCTGCTCCGTTTTCATGTCCATTTCGTGGAGTCGTTCGAGCAGGGCGTCCACTTTTTCATCGGGAACGACTGTCAGGAGGGCTGAGTTTAACGTAGGCCATGCGTGGTTGCCATAGTGCGGTTCGCCGACGTTGGTTCCCCTGCCCTGGACGGCCTCCCAGAGCGTGAATCCTCGCAGGCTCATTCTGTCCAGCAGTTCAAGGATACGGTCTTTGTATGCCTGATTATATGGAATAAATACAGATTTCATGTTTTTTACCTTTTGTTTTTTAATAATTTTCTAAGTTTTTTGCGTTTCCGTTTCACGCCGTTGGCGCCGAAGATGGAATACAGTGCAGGTACGTAGAGGAGTGTCAGGAGTGTGGAAAGCGTCAGGCCGCCTACAACGGCAATGCCTATCGGTTGCCACATCTCGGCGCCTGAACCTCGCGGAATGGCCATCGGGATCATGCCCAGCACGGTAGTTGCCGTAGTCATCAGGATGGGACGCAGACGGGAGCGTCCGGCGGAGATGACGGCCTTGTCGATCGACATGCCACGCTCTCGGTTCAGGTTGGCGTAGTCGATAAACACAATACCGTTTTTCACCACAATGCCGATCAGCATCACCATACCGATCATGACCATCAAACTCAAAGGCTGGCCGCTGATCATCAGGGCTAACAGCACGCCGCTCAGACCGAACAGGAGTGAAATCACAATGATGAACGGGTAGGTGAGCGATTCGAACTGCGCTGCCATCACGATGTAAACCAGCAGCACGCAAAGCAGCATCAGCAGGCCCAGATCGCTGTTCGTGTCCTGCTGGTCTTCGTAAGAACCGCCGATTTTGATGCCGATTTCCGACGGGATTTTGCCTTCGTCACGCATCTGGTCGATGACTTTGTTTGTCCCGTCAACGACCTCGCTCAACGCGGCTTTATACAGCGTTCCCTGCACTTTGGTCACCCGTTGCCGGTTTTGGCGGTCGATCTGCGGCAGGGACTGTTTTTCGACAACCTTGCCCAGTTCGCGGACTTTAATCGGGACGCCGGCGCTGTTATAAACAGTAATGTCTTCGATTACTTCAATCGACTGGCGGTAGGCTTCGTCATAACGAACCACAATGTCATATTCATCGCCGTCTTCCCTGTATTTGGAAGTGAACGATCCGTTGATGCGGTTGCGGACGAAACCGGCGACGGTGGCCGAGTTCAGGCCATTTTCGGCCAGTTTTTCACGGTCGAAGTCAATCTGGTATTCGATGCGGTAGTCCTGCCGGCTGATAGTCAGGTCGCGCAAACCTTCTACCACAGCCATGCGGGTTTTCAGTTCGTCGGCAATTTGGTCGGTCTGTGCCAGGTCGTAACCGAAGATTTCCACATCCACCGTACTGGCGCCCATCCCCATCATGCCGCCGCTGCCTCCGGGATCTACCTTGTACTTGTACAATTCCGGCATGTTGTCCAGTTCTTTACGCAAGTTGTCGGCAATTTCGTAAATGGTAACGTTCCTGTCTTCAGGCTCAACGCAACGGAAACGGAAAGAAATCAGGTTGGTCGCATTGGTCTGCATGGCGGCGAAAGTATTGTTTTCGTCGGCCTGTCCGACGGAAAATTGGCGTGTACGCACTTCGGTCGGGTATTGACTTGCCACAATGCTGTCGATTTTCATTGCCGCAGCGCGGGCTACTTCCATTCTGGCGCTGGTGGGAAGATAGACCTCGGCCGTAATCATGCTGTTGTCGGAAGCAGGCATAAAGTCGAATTTAATCAACCGGGTAGCCGGTATTAAGATGAGCAGGAAGAGGCTGATGCAGATGATAAAGGTCGTCCGGCGGTTTCTGACGCAGAGGTTGACCAGCCGGGCATAAGCCACGTCCAGTTTGTCGAGGAATTTTTTGATGGGCGCATGTAAACGGTCAAAGACTTTTCCCTGCGTATCGGTGAGCCGCAGCATTTGTGAACAAAGCATCGGCGTCAGCGAAAGCGCAACAATCAAAGACACGGTTATCATGATGGTTACCATCCATCCCAGTTCGCCGAACATCACGCCTGCCAGCCCTGTGGTCAGGGTCAGCGGGAAGAAAACGGCCAGGATGGTCAGCGTGGAAGCGATAACGGCAACGCCCACCTCGTTGGTAGCATAAACGGCAGCTTCTTTGGGCGTACTGCCCCGTTCGATGTGTTTCGTCACATTTTCGAGTACCACGATGGCGTCGTCCACCACCAGGCCGATGGCAATGGTGAGCGAGGACAGGGATATGATATTAAGCGTGCTGCCGACTGCCATCAGGTAGATGAACGAAGCGATCAGGGATATTGGGATGGCCAGGATGACGATGAACGTCGCCCGCCAGCGTCCGAGGAAGAACATGACGACAAATACGACGAAAATACCTGCCAGCAAAATGGTTTCCGTCAATGAATCGATAGACTGCTGGATGAAATCGGAAGTGTCCATGATCAGCGACAGCTGGATGTCGGGAGGCAGCGTTTTTTGCAGTTCGGGGATGATTTTGTTGACTTTTTTTGCGATTTCCACCGAGTTGGCTCCGGATTGTTTCTGTACCACAATCAAGCCGCCTTTCACTTCGTTGGTGTAGGATTCCTGCACGCGGCTCTGAATCGTATCGTTGATGACGGCCACATCTTTCAGGTAAATATTTTTCCCGTTGCGGCTTCCTATGACGATGTTGCTCAACTGATCGCTGGCTTTAAATTCACCTTCCACGCGCAAGGTATAAGTGGCGGTGCCGATGTCGAAACTGCCGGCGGGAATGTTCAGGTTTTCTGCAGCGATGATGGACGATATTTGTTCGACGGTCAGGTTGTAGGATTCCAGTTTTTCGGGGGTAACATTGACCTGTATTTGCCGTTGTGGCGCTCCGGCAATTGTTACCGCGCCTACGCCGGCTACCCGGTTCAGCGGATTGGCCAGCTGTTCGTCCAGGATTTTATACAGGCCGTTTACGCTTTCTTTGGCGGTAGCCGAATAAATCACCACCGGCATCATGTCGGTACTGAACTTGAAGATGATCGGGGTGCTGATTTCGTCCGGCAACTGGTTTTTGACCATGTCTATTTTGTCACGCACATCATTGGTTGCTATATTGATGTCCGAGCCGTAGTTAAATTCCAGCGTTACGACCGACATGTTGTCCCTCGACTGCGAGGTGATTTTCTTGAGGTTTTCCACCGTGTTCAAACTGTTTTCCAGCGGACGTGTCACGTTGGTTTCGATATCTGAAGCGCTGGCGCCTGCATAGGCGACGATCACCGACAGTTGGTTTGTCTCGATGTCGGGAAACAGGTCGATCGGCAGTCGTGTAAATGAAAATATCCCGATAATGGCGATGGCAACAAATATTAATGCGGTCATAACAGGTTTCTTGACCGCTGACTCATATATACTCATACCTTTTTTTATTAATTGTTAATTATTTCGACTTCCGTTCCGTCTATCAGGCGTGTCTGTCCGGCGGTAACAACCGCATCTTCCGGATTGACGCCCGACAGGATTTCATAACGGTCGCCCAAATGTTGTCCCAATACCACTTTATGGTATTTGGCGACGCCATTCTCGATAGTGAATACATATTTATCGTTGGCGCCCGGTTGACGCTGGACGGCAACGTCGGGCACGACAATACTTTTGTTTGTACCTAAATTCAGGCTGACGCGGGCATACATTCCCGGACGAACTTTCAAATCGCCGTTTTGGATGGTTACTTCCACGCCGAAAGTGTGCGTACCGGCGTCAATCGTCGGGTAAATCAACGTAACTTTTCCCGTAAAATCATCATTGCCGTACACATCTGATTTAATATTGACCGTCATGCCCAATTTCACCTTTGTAAAGAGCGATTCCGAAACGTTGATAATTGCTTTCAGCGGATTCAGTTGCTGCACGGTCAGTATCGGCATCTGCGCGAATACATCGCCATTGTCGTAGTTGCGCGCGGTAACGGTTCCGCTGATGGGACTTAGCAACTGGGTATTGTCCTGCAGGTTTTTGATGGCGGTTTTCAATGCGTCTATTTGCGTTTTTATCTGGTCTACCTGCTGCTGTGCAATACCGCCTACTTTCAGCAATTCGTTGTATCTCTCATAATCTTTTTCAAGATGGGCCAATTGTATGCTCTGTTGTTTGAGGTTGGACGATTCCATCTGCACCAGCAACTGCCCTTTCCGTACACGGTCGCCTATTTCCACGTAAATCTTTTCGATACGTCCCGGCATGGCGGGCGTTATTTGGTTAATTACGTCCGCTTTGACGGTAGCGGTGTAGGTCGAGACCTGGTCCACCTGTTCAAGTTGCGCCTGAACAGTTTTTACTTTAACTTTGGCGACAGTCGCATCTTCTTTTTGTTCCTTCTTACAGGAAACAAGCAAGGTCAGAACGATAAGCGGTAATACGCTAAATAATCTTTTTGTCTTCATATACATATTTAATAATATTGTTTGAAAATTTAATGATTTTGAAAGTTTGAATAATATTTATTTTCCGGTGATTTCTATGCCCAGAGTCTTATCCAGGTCGGCTTTCGATTCCAGAAAATTGTAAATAGCCTGCGCATAAGCCAGACTTGCCTGCGTCAGTCCCAACTGTGCCGTATTCAGGTCGAGCAGCGTGCCCATTCCCGTATCATACAGTTTTTTGGAAATCTCGTAACCTTTTTGCGCCTGCGCCACTACGTCGCGGGTGGAAATGACTTGTTCCACGTAGTTGGTCATGTTGTTGATATTGTTATTGACAGCCAGTTTCAGGTTGCGGACAATGTCAGCCCTTTGCCATTTCATCTGTTCGAGCGATACTTTCGTCTGTTTAATGTCGTTCGACTTTTTGAGACCGTCGAAGATGGGAATCGAAATGCTTAAACCGATGGTAGAGTATGGATTCCATTTATAATCCCCGAACCTGAAATCGTTGTTCATCGACATGTACATATAATTACCCGTGACGGCAATCGTAGGCAGGTATTGCACTTTGTACAGTTCCAGCGATTTCTGCAACTGTTCTTTCTGTATGTCGAACTTTTTCAGGTCGGAATTGTTTGTCAATGCAGTATCCATCCGGAGAATATCGGCATAAAGCCCTTCTTCATAGTCCAGCAAACTGCCTTCGATGGATACTGGCTGGTCCATATCGACGCCCATCAGCGCTTTCAGCGATAACGTTGCCAGGTTGTAAGCATTTTGCGCCTGAATCACGTTCGGTTTGATATTTTTGGCATTTACATCCGCACGCACTACGTCAAATTCGGAAACGACGCCCTGTTTAAATTTCTGGCTAATATTTTCATGATTGAGGATGGCGTTGTCGTAGCTTTCCTGCAATACTTTGAGGGCCTCCTTCGCAAGAAGCGAGCCATAGAAGGCTTTCCTGACGGAATTGACCATGTTGATTTTGGACGAGCGGGCGCTTTCGACAGCCATTTCCACATCCAGGCTTGATATTTCAAGGCTTTTCCAGAGTGTGGGTACTACCACAGGCCAACTCAGCGTAAAACCGCCCTGCCAGTTGTTGTCACGGCCTACGGTGATACCTTCATTCCCTGATGATTCGACAGGCGGCGGCGTATTGCTTTGGATATTATCCGTCAAAGTACCCGGAACATACCCCGGCACAGTCGTTGCAAGCGTCTGTTCGGAGCCTTTGATCAGAGGTTCGAGTACCGGCGTCAGCATCGCGTCCATATCAAACGCTCCGTCCATGTACATCACCTGTTTTTTCAGCGTGCGGGTGTATTGACCCGCCGCGTCGATTTGTGGGAAGAGCGCCGCCTGGCTTGACTTCCTGGCGTACTTCTTCTTTTGAACTTCCAAATCGGCTACTTTCACCGTTGGATTTTCACTCAGGGCGATTTGAATGGCCTTTTCCAGATTCACTTCCAGCGTAACCTTGTTATCCTGAGCTTTTGCCGGAAAAATGGCACTGAAGATCAGAATTGCCATGCCCGTCTTTTTAATTAAACCTAAATTCATCATCTAATACCTGTTTTTTTTAATTATTTAATTACACTTAAATACCTGTTATACTTGTTATACCTGTTTAAAAAAGATTAATAACTACTTGTTATAATTTGCTACAAATTTGTCAATTCTCTCGTTTCCCAAAGACGTTGATATTCCGCGAATGAAGTTCAGGATAATGGCGCTGATAAATTCGTTGGTCGAATATTTGTCGGTAGGAATGAATTCATCCTCGATCAACGCTTTGAATTGTGCGCGCACCAACCACAAAATAACTTCAAAATTGGTATCTTTCCGTATCAATCCCTGTTCGATACCCTTTTGCATCAGAGGAATAAAGGCATAATATCCGCTTTTCTGCCGACACTCAATTTTTTTGTAAATGGACACATGATACTTTCTCAAATCATGCAATACCGACTGGTTCACTGCCTGAGCCTCGCGAAGGTGTTTGGAATAAATGAGCATCAACGCATCGATGACATTTTCCGAATTGTTCGCAATGGTCTCGATTTCACAGTCAGCTTTCGACATGTGGACGTCGATACATTCTTTCAGCAGTTCTTCCTTGTCATGAAAAACTTCGTATAACGTCCGTTTGGATATGCCCAGCGTATTGGCAATATCGGACATCGTGATACTTTTAATACCGTTTCGGAAGAAAAGCGCGGTCGCTTCCTGAATAATTCTGTCTTTTAGTTCCATTACTTGTTATAACAAATGAAGCCATAAAATATTTTATAAATCGGGTGCAAAGTAAGTGAAAACTCTTGAAACAAAAAAAGTTTTTTGGGTTATTTTTTTTGTTATTCATGAAAAAAAGTTACAAATCCCTGTATATCAATATTTACGCTTCCGCATGTAATTTTATATAAAATGACAAAAGCGCAGGAACTGTTAAAATGCTTATCTTCATCGGTTCTCGCAAAACCACCAACGATAAGCAACAGTTCCTACGCTTATACAATAATAATTATCATATAAGACGTAGGCGTTGTTGCTATTATCCCGTTGGATTTCCAAACTTTGCGAGAATGATGAAAGGATAATATCTTAAACACTTACGTTATCTAACGATGTTCTTCCAAAGTAAACAGCGCTCTGTTCTTGGAGAATTGCCGCAAAGGTACAAAACATTTTCAATTCTGTGCAAATATTTTAATAGTTTTTTTCATCATAACTTTATTCAGCGTTTGCTTAATACCTGTACAATCATATCCTTTAAGCCCATCTTGATAAATTCGTCATTACTTACATCCAATTCTACCAACACTTTTGTAGATGATGGAGATATACGTGGCGCGTAAGTTTCAGGATAAGCTATTACATCAATTACCGACATTTGAAATACGCCTGCAATATCTGCAAGATATTTGTACGATAATGCAATTTTTCCACTCTCGATTCTGTTGTAAGTCGCTTCCGAAATTTTCAGATTATCGGCGATAAATTTCTGCGTAAGCTTTTGGGCATAACGAATCTGAGTAATGTTTGCTAAAATTTTACTTTCTTCTGTGCTCATAATTAAAGTTACAATTTTTATTTATTTGACGATCATTAATTTGTGAAAAAATATGCAAGAAAACTGCGTTTTTTACATCTTTTTCTTGCATACAAGGAATGTTTGTTTTAATTTTGTACTTCAAAAATCGATTCCCATTTTCGCATGAAAGATATACATCAATTAATATACCGCATTAACGAGAACGACGAGAACGCTTTCAGGGAATTGTATTCTGTCTATTATGATCGTTTATTCAGGTTTGCGATACATATTCTCAGGGATGAAATGGAATGTGAGGAAGCGGTATCCGACGTCTTTTTCAATGTCTGGCAAAACAGAAAACAACTGCTTTCGATCGAAGATATGGATGCTTATTTATACAAAGCTGTTAAAAATAAGTGTCTGCATTATACGGAAAAAAACAAAAAGCAACTCCGGCGCGAAGAATTGTCTTTTGTTGTAGAATATCTTCCCGATAACGAAACGCCGGAAAGTCGGATAATTGATGATGAGATCCGCAGGGAATTGACCGAAGCCGTGGAATCCTTGCCTGAAAAATGCCGCATCATCTTTAAACTTGCCTTTGAAGACAACCTTAAATACAAACAGATTTCAGAGATTCTCTCCCTGTCCGTTCGCACTATTGATGCACAAATAGCAATTGCAAAAACCAAAATTAAAGCGACGATCCGGAAATATTACGAGTAAAAAAATAAAAAATCAGATTATTTAGGTGATTTTTTCATTTTTCCGGTCTCAATACATAAAGACCCTATTTTGTCTTTGGTAAAATAAAAGCAGAAATGATAATAAAGACGGATAAATTAATAATTACGACCAATCATCCTTCCGAAAAATATTCGGTAGAAAATTCGTTTGACCGCTTATGGAAGCGCATCTGTGAGCATAACAATCGCAAAAACAACAGACGACGCTTGCTGTGGCGGAAGGTTATGGCTATCGCCGCATCAGTGGCGATATTGACGGTGTGCGGAATTTTTCTCCTTCGATCATCCGACACGGAAAAGATGTATGTTTTGAATACGGAAAATGAAAAAAAATGTTTTACCTTGCCCGACAGCACTCACGTCTGGTTAAATGTAAACAGTCAGTTAACTTATACGGACGCTTTCGGCAAGAACAGTCGAGATGTCGAATTGTCGGGGGAAGGTTATTTCGAAGTAACTGCAGATGCCGGAAAACCTTTCATTGTAAAGACAGGTGAAGTGGCCGTTCGCGTGTTAGGTACCGTATTTAATGTACAGGCTTATCTCTGGGAAGAAGTGATGGAAACCACTTTGTTGGAGGGTTCGGTCGGCGTGATGCATAAATCCGTTCCGGAAGGCGGCATCATCCTTTGTCCGGGGCAACAGTTGCTTTTTGATAAATCCGGTAAAGATATGTTTGTAAAAGAAATAGATTATTCACTCTATACTTCGTGGAAAGACGGAAAACTGGTCTTCAAACAAACCGCTCTTAAAGACGCTTTCCGGATTATGGAACGCAACTTCCGGATAAAGATTGTTGTGAACAATAAATCGCTGGAAGAACGTAAAATAACAGGACGCTTCGATTTGACGGAAAAACCCGGAAATATCCTGGATGTGATACGGGAAACTTTGCCTTTTGAGTATGAAAACCAAAGTGATACTTTACTTATAATAAAATGATATGAATAACTAACCCCGTTAAATTGAAATACTTATGAAAAACAAACAACAAATATTTGTAAAAACCATTTAAAATGATGTATTTATTAACAAAAATCTTACATAATTTATGAATTTATTCGGAAAAACAACACATCAAACAGCAGGGAATAATCATTTCAATCCTGTTTCGGAGAAGAAACGCCGTTCGAAATGGATTTGGATGATGATTTGGATCGGATTCCTGTCCGTATCTGCAAATGTTTATTCCCAGACAAAACCCGTTTCTATTCAGGCAGAGGACGTCTCTTTGGAAACAGTCCTGAAACAAATTGAAAGTCAAAGTGATTTTTCATTCTTCTATGTGGACAGGATTGATTTAAACAGAAAAGTAAGCATTTCGGCAAGCAATCGTCCGCTCAACGAGGTATTGAACGACTTGTTCGGAAATACGAACATCGCTTACAAGACGAAAGACAAACAAATCATCCTGCAACAACAAAACCCGATAACGGTCACGCCTAAAAACAAAACGGTTTCGATTACCGGTACTGTGTTGGACGAAAACAACGAACCTGTTGCAGGCGCAATGGTTGTAGTGAAAGGGACAACGCGCGGAATGAGTACCGATGTGGACGGGACGTTTACCATCCAGGCAGCGCCGGAAGATCAATTGGAAGTATCTTTTCTGGGTTATCAGACCTTGACGATTCCCATCGGCAAACAAACCTACATCAGTGTGGCGCTCAAACCGCAAGCCAATGAACTGGATGAGGTTACCATCGTAGCCTTCGGCAAACAGAAGAAAGAAAGTGTACTGGCAGCCGTGACGACTGTTAGACCAAGTGAACTGAAAATACCCAGCAGCAATCTTTCTACAGCGCTTGCCGGACGCATTTCAGGATTAATATCATACCAGATGAGTGGAGAACCTGGGATGGACGACGCCAATTTCTTCGTTCGCGGCGTTACTTCGTTGCAATATGCAAGCGGACCGCTCATCCTGATAGATGGAGTGGAAATGTCTTCATCCGATCTTTCGCGCATGCAACCGGACGATATTGCCAGTTTTTCCATCATGAAAGATGCAACGGCAACAGCTTTGTACGGCGCCAGGGGAGCCAACGGGGTAATTGCGATTACTACCAAAGAAGGTCGTGAAGGGAGTGTTTCGGTTTCTTTCAGAACTGAAACATCTCTGTCCATGCCTACCATGAAAGTCGAATTTGCCGATCCGATTACATATATGCAATTGAACAATGAAGCTGTTTTGACAAGAAATAAGAAAGGTGAAGCGCCCTACACAAGGGAAAAAATAGACAATACAATGGACCCTTACCGCAATCAGTATGTATATCCGGCCAACGACTGGTACAACATGCTAATGAAAGACCAGACGCTCAATTACCGCGCCAACCTGAATGTAAATGGCGGTGGAAAAGTTGCGCGGTACTACGTGGCGGCCACCTACAATCAGGACAACGGGAACCTGAGAATGGACAAACAAAACAATTTCAACAACAATATAGACCTCAAAAGATACTTGTTGCGCTCCAATGTCAACATCAACCTGACCAAAACAACGGAAGCCGTCGTACGTTTGTCCGGTACTTTCGACGACTATCAAGG
>JAISYY010000106.1 GCA_031269635.1 Tannerella sp.
TTCATACCACGGAAATGGATACCGGTGACGTCCAATTGCAGATCGGCGACAGCGCCGAAATCCAACCGGAGGTAATCGTTTGAAGCTCCCCTTCCGTAACTCCGAAATCGTTAAAACGAACAGATTGAAAATCTTTAATCGCACGCCGTATACTACCTGCCTTTTTCGGATGCCGGGCAAGATAATCCTCCCAATAAAAATTTAATTCATCCGTTTTAAACAGGCTTGCTTTTCTTTTGCAAGAATGGAACTCATCAGTGAAACCTTTATGTCAAACGGGTGTTCTTCAAGATATAAGGTTCTATCTGCATTATAATCTCTGCGAATATTCAACAGTCTGTTTCTCAAACATTTTAAAAGAATCAATTCTGGAGATTGCCGCCGCCAAAGGTTACAAAGCCAAATAAGGATATTATTTACTTCATGTATTACTAAGGATCCTGTGTCCGCCGGCTATAAACGAAACCGAATCCACCTTAGGTGAATATATAATTTCTCCACCTTTAATGACATTCATTCTAAAAAACAACTGCCATTATACGGGTAAAAACAAATATTTTTTTTAATTTTGCCGGAAAATTATCGTTTTGGATATAGGAAAATATAACAAGCTGAAGGTAGTCAAATTCGTGGATTTCGGATTATACCTGGACGGTGGCGAAGGACGGGAGATTTTGCTGCCGAAACGGTATGTGCCGGAAAATGTAAAAGAGGGCGACGAACTGGAGGTCTTCATTTACAAAGACAACGAAGACCGCCTTATTGCGACAACGGAACATCCTTACGGGACCGTAGGCGAATTTCAACTGATGAAAGTGAAGGAAGTCTCCAAGGCCGGAGCTTTTCTTGAGTGGGGTATCATGAAAGACTTGCTCGTTCCCTTTCGCGAACAGAAAACAGCAATGAAACCCGGAGAATATTACCTGGTTTATATCTATGCGGATTTCATCACCAAACGTATCGTTGCTTCTACCCGCATTGATAAATTCCTTGACAACACTCCGCCCGATTACGAACGAAACCGGGAAGTGGATTTAATCATCGCAGGTGAAACGGATCTCGGCTACAAAGCTATCATCAATAATTCGCACTGGGGGCTGCTCTATCATAACGAAATATTCCGCAAGCTTTCGACAGGCGAAAGATGCAAGGGATATATAAAAGAGGTACGCGAAGACGATAAAATCGACGTAAGCCTGTACCCGGCAGGATACAGCAGGATCGACGGCATTGCGCAACAAATTGTCGCCGCGCTTGAACGGAACGGCGGATCCCTTCCCGTCAGCGACAAAAGCGATGCGGATGAAATATATTCCCTTTTTTCATGCAGTAAAAAAAGTTTCAAAATGGCCATTGGCGCCTTATATAAGAAAAAGATCATCTCTATCGAAAAACACGGCATACGGAAAGTTTAACGCAAATGGAACAAGGTCGAAACAAAAAGCTAATCAACGATATTTTGATATATGGCGCAGGCGCTATCGGCGCCAAATTTATAACGTATTTTCTTTACCCCATTTACACTTTTTTTATTGCCCCGGATGATTTGGGCTATTATGACATAACATTGACGGCCGTTTTTTTCCTGATGCCGGCCATAAACCTTCAATTAAGAAGCGGCGTTTTCCGTTTCCTTATCGACAACAAAGATGAAAACAGCCGTAAAGCCGTCATAAACCAAAGTTACCGTATGATGATAGCGGCAACGGCTGTCGTCTCCGTACTGTTTGTCATCATCCCGTTCTTTGCCGATATACGTTGCTATTCCTACATCTTCGGATTATTACTTTCGATGTCCTTTTATGAAGTACAGATACAGATTGTACGCGGACTGGGACACACAAAATTATATGTCGTATGCGGCATATTATCCGCCTCATTCATATTCTTATTCGGTATCCTGTTTGTCGTTTTTTTAAAATGGAATATCGAAGGTATATTTCTGGCATATATTATAGCCCAGCTGCTTGTGATCTGTTTCATTGAGATAAAACTGTCCGTCATACGGAAATATTTCTCCCTTAAAACCAAAAATAAAGACGTCACGAAAGAGTTGCTGAAATACTGCGGCCCGTTAATTATCGTATCTTCGTTTATATGGATTACCAGCTATTCATACCGGTATTTTATAACTTACAATATGGGGCTGTATGCCAACGGCCTGTTTGCCGCTGCATTCAAATTTGCAACGATTATCGAGATTATCGCAATGACGGTATTCCAGGCATGGCAGGAAATGTCTGTGCTTCAATTCAACGCAAAGGACAAAGATAAATATTATTCTTCCGTTTTAAATTCCTACCTTCTTTTCCTGACAAGCGCGGTCATCACATTGTCGTTTATACTGAAATCCTTTTACGGCAAATTTGTTGAAGTGGAATACGGCAGCAGCGTCATCTACCTGTATGCATTATGCATAGCGGAAATAGGATACGCCCTGCAAGCATTCATGTCAGCCATATTCCATGCTCAAAAAAACACGATGCAAATACTTTACGTCACATTGGCATCAGCCGTAGTAAGTCTTTTTTCCTATTATGTCTTTATAAAATATATGGGGCTTATGGGCGCCGCCGTCGGTTTTGGAATATCGTTCTTTTTCATGTTCGCATACTATATGATATTGATACGGAAAAGCATCAAAATAAGTTTTTCCGCAAAGCACCTCATCACATCTGTAATCATACTGGTCGGCGGCGGATTCATTTTTTATGCTACGGAAAATGTCTGGTGGAGAATCATCTACTGGATGATAAGCATCATCACCCTCTACCGGACATTGCCCAAATCAATCCTGCACGAAGCGAAAACACGGATTGCAGGTAAACTTTCGGATTTCAGGAAGTAAAAACCTAATCCAGCTTCAAAACAGCGAGGAATGCTTTCTGGGGGACTTCTACCGTGCCGATTTGTTTCATTCGTTTCTTTCCTTCCTTTTGTTTTTCGAGCAGTTTCCGTTTACGGGAGATGTCGCCGCCGTAACATTTGGCCGTCACATCTTTCCGCACGGCTTTTACGGTCTCGCGGGCGATGATTTTCGAGCCGATGGCGGCCTGGATAGCGATGTCGAACTGCTGGCGCGGAATAAGTTCTTTCAGCTTTTCGCACATCCGGCGCCCAAACGTAACGCTGTTATCGAAATGCGTCAAGGTGGACAGCGCATCGACCGATTCGCCGTTAAGAAGAATATCGAGTTTCACTAATTTACCCGGACGGTAATCATACAGATGATAGTCAAACGACGCATACCCTTTCGATATGCTTTTCAGCTTATCATAGAAATCTATGACAATCTCGCCCAACGGCAAATCGTATATAATCTCAATCCGGTTGCCGGTGATATATTCCTGCTTTACCAGAATGCCGCGTTTGCCGAGGCACAGGGTCATAATCGGCCCGATATAGGTCGTCTGCGTAATCACGGAGGCGCGGATATACGGCTCTTCTATCCGTTCGATAAGCGTCGGGTCGGGCAAACCGCCCGGATTGTGCACTTCCGTACAGTTGCCTTTGCGGTCGAAGACTTTGTAGGAAACGTTGGGGACGGTCGTAATCACATTCATACTAAACTCTCGCTCCAGCCGTTCCTGAATGATTTCCATGTGAAGCAATCCCAGAAAACCGCAACGGAAACCGAAGCCTAACGCAACCGAACTCTCCGGCTGAAAGGTCAGCGAGGCGTCGTTCAATTGTAACTTTTCGAGTGATGAACGCAAATTTTCAAAGTCCTCCGCCTCAATCGGATAAACGCCGGCAAACACCATCGGCTTCACCTCCTCAAAGCCGGCGATTCCTTTTTCCGCCGGACGCTTAACGTGCGTAATCGTATCCCCTACCCTCACCTCCTTCGAGGTTTTTATTCCCGAAATGATATACCCCACATCGCCGGTACGCACTTCACTCCGGGGACTCATCTCTAATTTCAGCACCCCTACTTCGTCGGCGTCATATTCCTTTTCGGTAGCGATGAACTTCACCAGATCGCCTTTCCGGATCACGCCGTTAACGACCTTGAAATAGGCGATTATCCCGCGAAACGGATTAAAGACGGAATCAAAAATCAGGCATTGCAGGGGAGCTTCCGGATCGCCTTTTGGCGTCGGTATCCTGTCCACGATTGCGTTAAGAATCTCATACACGCCCTCTCCCGTCTTCCCGCTGGCGCGTATGATCGAATCGCGCGGGGAGCCAAGCAGTTCCACGATCTGGTCTTCCACTTCTTCGGGCATCGCGCTGGGAAGATCTATTTTATTGATGACGGGAATGATTTCAAGGTCATTGTCTATCGCCATATAAAGATTGGAAATCGTCTGCGCCTGGATGCCCTGTGCGGCGTCGACAATGAGCAGTGCGCCCTCGCAGGCGGCGATGGAACGCGACACCTCGTAGGAAAAATCCACGTGCCCCGGCGTATCAATCAGATTCAGGATATACTTCTCTCCCTTATATTCATACTCCATCTGTATCGCGTGGCTTTTTATCGTTATCCCGCGTTCGCGTTCAATATCCATATCATCGAGCACCTGCTCCTGCATATTTTTAGCGTCAACCGTCTTCGTATATTCAAGCAGGCGGTCGGCCAGCGTACTCTTCCCGTGGTCAATATGGGCAATTATACAAAAGTTGCGAATGTGATTCATTTAAAATATTTCTAATTTTTGCGGGGCAAAGTTACTGAATAATGCCATAAAAACACTATTTTTGGCGTGGCTTTTGCTACAAAAAAACAGAAATGACAACACAAGAGATACATACAGCTCACGGGCAGATCATAAAATCGCTCGACAGGAGGGAGTTGAAGGAGGCTTTCGACTCGCTGCGCCTTCTCATGGCCGGTACGCACACATACCTGTTTTCGGACGAACTGAACAGTCTGCAAGAAACCTATAAACAACTGTTATATTACTACACGGAAGGCTCCGGGGACCCGATGCAAGCTAAGATTTACAACGAACTTACGGCCTCCGCATACGAACTGGCCGACAAAACCGTGCAGCATATATTTATGAAGGAATCCTCCAATCTGTATTATGCCGTAAGGCGTTCCTTCCTGATGCACCCGGAAGACATTGCAACGCTCGCCGGTGCAAGCGCCATATCGTATGAAACAGACAATACGGCGCTCGCCGGGAAGTCCGTTTCACTGCTGTTCAAACGTATCTGGACGTCCGGCTACCTTACGGAAGAAGAAACGGCAAGCCTGTACGCAACGATCGACAAGGGAAGCCTGCACGCCGGAAGTCCCGGTGAGATAAAAGGTATGACAATATTAAACTGTCAAATTGTCTCCTCGCTTATTCTCGGATTGCAGGAGTTTTTCGATAAAAGGAAATTCCAACTCCTCATAACGGCTGCCGGAAGCGACGACCGGGAAGTAAACATACGCGCTTACACGGGGATTCTCCTAACGTTATATCTCTACCGGCGCCGCATCGACTGTTTCCCGGAAATCAAACACCGGCTGGATGCGCTGGCTGAAAATGCCGGGTTCGGGAAAATCATCCGTACGATCATCCTGCGTTTCATCCTGTCGCGCGACACGGAAAAAATCTCCAACAAAATCCGCGACGAGATTATCCCCGAAATGATGAAACTGAAGCCGGATATGAATCTGTCCGCATCACCGGGCGACCTGTTTTCCGACAGTTTCGAGGGGGGAATGAATCCCGAATGGATGGAAAGACTGTCCGAAGGCAAGCTGGGAGAGAAGATAGAAGAATTTAACAGGCTACAGGAAGAAGGCGCGGACGTTATGCACTCGACATTCGTACACCTCAAAAACTTCCCCTTCTTCACGGAGATAAGCAACTGGTTCAAACCCTTCGTCGCAGGCCATTCGTCGTCACCGGAAAACGACCTCATCATGAAATCGCTTGAGCTGATCACCGGCGCAGGATTCATGTGCAACTCCGACCTGTATTCCTTTTATTTCAGTATCCGGCAATTTCCGGAAGCCGGCCGCAGGCTGATGATAAGCCAGCTCGAAAGCCAGCTGAGCGAACTCAAACAGCAGCAACTGGCGGAACTGCAGACAAGGAATGACGCCATCGAACGTACGGTCAAGCAGTACGTGCAGGATTTGTACCGCTTTTACAAACTGCATCCGCGCCGCAATGAGTTTAACGACATATTCACGCACTCCCTCGACTTCCACAACCTGCCCGTCCTGCAGGCTTACTTTTCGGACAAAGACGACCTGACGAACATCGCCGATCACTACCTGCGCAAAAACTATTTCGAGGATGCGCTGGTCATTTACGAACGCCTGGCGGAATCGTCCGGTGGAAACTGCGACGAGACTTTATACCAGAAGACGGGTTACTGCAAACAGATGACCGGCGACTACGAAAGCGCGATCGCCGATTATGCAAAAGCCGAACTTATCAACCCGGAAAGCAAATGGCTGCTGCGTCGCACGGCGCAATGCTACCGCGCGGTCAAAAAGCCCGAAAAAGCAATCGATTATTACCTCCGGCACGAAAAACTCGATCCGGAAAACCTCTCCATCCTGCTGAGCATCGGGTCATGTTACCTGGAGAGGAAGAATTACACGGAAGCGCTGAAATATTACTTCAAAGCCGACTACCTGAACACCGGCGGCAACAAGGCGTGGCGTCCTGTCGCCTGGTGCTCGTTCCTCGCGGGAAAGTATGACCAGGCCCGTAACTATTACAGCAAAATACGGTCGCACAAACCCGATTACCAGGATTACATGAACGCAGGCCACACCGAATG
>JAISYY010000131.1 GCA_031269635.1 Tannerella sp.
GGCGGAGATGAAATTGGCTTCGAACTGTGAGGGGGAGATGTAAAAACCGTTGGCGAGCATGTAGCGGAAGAAACGGGCGAAGCGTTGGAGGTCGCATTTTTTGACGTCTTCAAACGTGTCGACTTTGCCGGGGACGGGGGGTGTGAAAAAGAGGGTGAACATGTTGCCGGCGTGGTTGACGGTGATGTTCTTGCCCGACAGACGGTTTTTCAGTTTTTCGATGAAGGCGGCTGATTTGCCGTTCAGTTCCGTGTAAAAGTTATCTGACGAGAGTTGGGTTAGCGTTGCTATGCCGGCGGTCATGGCGACGGGGTTGCCGGAGAGGGTTCCGGCTTGGTAGACCGGGCCGCCGGGGGCGAGCAGGGACATGATGTCCGAACGTCCGCCGAAAGCGGCGGCGGGGAATCCTCCTCCTACGATTTTGCCGACCGTCGTAAGGTCGGGGGTGATGCCGAAGAGTTCCTGGGCGCCGCCCGGGGAGAGGCGGAATCCGGTTATGACTTCGTCGAAGATGAGCAGGGAGCCGTTTCGTGCGGTTATGTCGCGCAGGTGTTGCAGGAAACCGTCTTGGGGCAGGACGACGCCCATGTTGGCCGGTACCGGTTCGACGATTACGGCGGCGATGTCTTTTCCTTTTTCCCGGAACGTGCGGGTCACGGCGGCGTTGTCGTTAAAGGGGAGGCTGATTGTATATGCGACGAAACCGGACGGGACGCCGGCTGATGATGAATTGCCAAGGCCGGCTACCCCCGACCCGGCCGAGACGAGCAGATGGTCGGCATGTCCGTGATAGCATCCGTCGAACTTGACGATGAGGTTGCGGCCGGTATATCCGCGGGCAAGCCTTATGGCCGACATGACGGCTTCGGTGCCGGAATTGACGAAGCGCGTCTTTTCCATCGAAGGGATGTGGCGGTTGACTAACCGCGCCAGCGCTGTTTCCGGCAGCGACGGTATGCCGTAGCTTGTTCCTTTGGCGATGGCTTTCTTTACCGCCGCGTTTACCGGCGTTGCGCCGTGGCCCAGGATGAAGACGCCCCAGGAGAGGCAGAAATCCGTAAACCGGTTGCCGTCGACGTCGGTCAGGCGGCTACCTTTTGCGCGTTGTATGAATATGGGTTCTTCGCCGACGCTTTTCAGCGCCCTTACCGGACTGTTCACGCCGCCCGGAATGTAGCGTAACGCTTCGCGGAAAGCCGCGCGGGAATTGTTCCTGTTCATCATAGAATTGTCAATTTATTCGTTGTGCGAAAAGACTGCCACTGGTAATATTTGGCGATCTCTTCGTTTATAATCTGTTCTGCCTTGTGAATCTCACTGTGCCGCAAAGATATGTTTTTTTTGGCAAAACGTTCGATATCTTCCAGGTTAAACAGTTTTATGCGAGGAAACGTCGCTACTTCTTCGCTCACGTCGCGGGGGAAGGCGAGGTCGAAAATGAGCATGTCCTTATCTTCGGGGATATCTTCGGGATGGATGATCAGGTGCGGCGCCGACGTGGCGCAGACAAGCACATCGGCAAATTGCAGCAGGAGGCGTTTGTCGTCTAAGCTTATGGCCGTCCCGTTGTAGCGGGAAGCCAGTTCGTGGGCTTTCGCAAAGTGCCGGTTGGAGAGGAAAATGTTTGTAGCGCCACGGGAGACAAGGAATTTCACGATGTCCTCCGTCAGTTTGTTGACGCCTATGATGGCGATGATTTTTTTCTTCAGGTCGATGTTTTCCTGTTTCAGTATTTCTACCGTCACCTGGCTGTGGGATATGGCGCCTTCGGCGATCCGGGTTTCCGTCCGTACGCGCTTCCCGGCATGTATTGCCGTTTGGAACAGACGGTGTAAAGCGGGCGAGAGGCGGTACGTTTCACATGCCCGGAGGTAGGCCTGTTTCAGCTGCCCCTGTATTGCCCGTTCGCCTGCGAGCGACGATTCCAGGCCCGCGGCAACCCTGTAGAGGTGGCGCACCACCGCTTCCGGCGCGTCACCTTCTCCCCAATAGACTTCTATCCGGTTGCAGGTGGACAGCAACACGTGCGCCAGTGTCCGGTCTACTTCAAACCCGTTCAGGAGCGACTCGCGCTCTTTCAGGTTATACTCCGTATGATTGATCAGTTTGTACCGTATCATGGCGTATGCGTATCGTAAGGGTCTTCCTGCAGGGACAGCGTCCCGTTTTGCGCCAAGCGGCGTATCCTGTCGCGGATGGCTATCGACCGGCGAACATTCCGGGCATTGGACGATACGGCAACCGTCACATTCCCTTCCTTATATATTGCCGGCGAGATGAAATCGCACAGGGCGGGATTATCGCACACGCAGGCCAGCACGTTCAGCGTTTCGGCGTCGTTTTTTATACGGGCGTTCAACGCTTCGTTTTCGGTGCAGATATAGACCAGGAAGGCGCCTTCGAGATCCGTCCTTTCGTATTCCTTCTTCACGAGTTTGAAGGGCAAATCGCCGAAACCGTCATGAAATTCCGGTGAAATAACGGTGGCTTCGGCCGTAAACCGGCTTAGCACGGAGGCTTTATGATAGCCTACTTTCCCGCCGCCTATTATCAGGATTTTTTTACCGGTTATGTTGACGGAGACGGGTAAAAAGTTTAAATCTTCGCTGTGTTTCATATCGGTTTGCATTTATCGCCTGTGCAATCCACATTCCTTGTGTTCGGGGTTTTCCCACCACCAGCGCCCCGACCGGACGTCCTCGCCCGGCGCTACCGCCCGCGTACACGGGCAACAGCCTATGCTCGGGAACCCGCGGTCGTGGAGGACATTATACGGCACATGGTTGGTTTTGATATACTCCCATACGTCCTGTTCGCTGAAGTGAGCAAGCGGGTTTACCTTTATCAGGCTGTTCGCTTCGTCCCACTCGACGGTTTGTACGCCTGTCCGCGTAACGGACTGCTCCTGCCGAAGCCCGCATATCCAGACGTCGATCGTGGACAGGGCGCGCGTCAGCGGCTCTATTTTACGTATGCGGCAACATTCCTTCCGCCGTTCGACGCTTTCGTAAAAGGCGTTTATCCCGTTTGCCCGCACATATTCTTCGACCGGCCTGTTTTCCGGGAAATAGACTTCCATGCGGATGCCATAATTCATGTTCGTCTTATCGATCAGCGAGTAGGTTTCGGGGAAAAGGCGCCCTGTGTCGATGGTGAAGATGCGGGCGCGGCGGTTTATTTTCAGGATCATGTCGGTCAACGCCTGGTCTTCGACTCCCAGGCTCGAAGCTAATGCGATACGGTCGCCGTATTCACGGAGGAAATAAGCCAGTATTTCGTCCGCCGGCTTCGCCGCGAATTGTTTATTCAGTTTGTCTGCCGTTGTTTTCATTTCTTTATTTTATAAGCTACGGTGTTTCTAAAAAACATTACTGTCATGATGACGAAAGAAGAAAGTGCCGCCGGGAAGGATTCCGCAACTGCGGAAAATGTCCCGCGCGTTCCGGGAAGGATTCCACAACTGCGGAAAATGTCCCGCGCGTTCCGGGAAGGATTCCGCAACTGCGGAAAATGTCCCGCACACTCCGGGAAGGAATCCGCAACTGCGGAAAATGTCCCGCGCGCTCCGGGAAGCTTTCCGCAACTGCGGAAAACGATTTTGCTCCTCCAAACAAACTTTCCGCAACTGCGGAAAACGATTTTATACCCTCAAACAAGCTTTCCGCAGCTGCGGAAAACGATTTTGACCCCTCAAACACATTTTCCGCAACTGCGGCAAGCATTTTAAGACACGCGGCGGGAAATCCGCAACTGCGGAAAACGATTTTATACCCCCAAACAAACTTTCCGCAACTGCGGAAAACGTCCCGCACATCCCAAAAAGGAATCCGCAGCCGCGGAAAGCGTCCCACAGACGCCGGGACGAACGCCGCCGCCGCGGAAAGCCTCCGGATCAATCCGTAGCGAAAGAAATATGTGCAACAGCAGTCAGGGTAAATCATATCGAATAAGTTTGCTCCTCCAGCGGTTCCACAATCATTCCCGCGCCGACGGTCTCAAACGTCGCTTCGTTGATCAGCACGAGGCTGCCCGTTATCCGGTTTTCGGCGTACAGGTCGTATTTCAGGGGCTTGGATGTTTTTATCTGTATGTGCGCAATATCGTTCATCCGGACGGTTTTGTCGTCCAGTATATTTTCCAGCGTATTGATATTGACTTTGAAGTAAACATTTTTGACGATCCCGAAAACCTCGTCCGTTGTATGCCGGATGATGTATTTAGCCCCGACGCTTACCGGGCGGTGATTCAGCCAGCACACCAGCAAGGAAATGTTGGCATCGTGGCGGGGGACGTTATCGCTCTTCACGATCATATCGCCCCGGCTGACGTCCACGTCATCGTTCAGGCGGATGGATACCGACTGGGGGGCGAACGCCTCATCCGGCGATTTGTCCCCCTCGTCGATGGCTTTCACCGTCGATTTCATAAACGAAGGCAGTATGGTCACCCGGTCGCCCACCCGGATACAGCCACCGGCCAGGCGCCCGGCATAAGCCCTGTAATCGTGAAACCGGTCATTCTGCGGCCGGATGACGTACTGCACCGGGAAACGCAGCGGCAGTTGGTCGATGCCCTCTTTCACGGGGAGACGTTCCAGCAAATGCAGCAAAGTCTCCCCCCCGTACCAGGGCATCCGGGCGGAAGGGTTTACGACGTTATCGCCGTCGAGCGCCGAAATGGGGATGTAATGTACGTTTTTAAGTCCCAGTTTCCGGGCAATCCCGGTATATTCCGAACGGATCCGGTCGAAAACCTCTTCCGAGAAATCCGTCAGATCCATTTTGTTGACAGCCACGATCACGTGGTCGAGCCGCAGGAGGGAAGCGACATACGAATGACGTTTCGTCTGCTCGATGATACCGTTGCGGGCATCGACGAGGATGATGGCGGCATCGGCCGTGGAAGCGCCCGTCACCATGTTGCGGGTATATTCAATGTGTCCCGGCGTGTCGGCGATGATGAATTTGCGTTTCGGCGTGGCGAAATAGCGGTAGGCCACGTCGATGGTGATTCCCTGTTCGCGTTCCGCCCGGAGGCCGTCGGTGAGCAGCGCCAGGTTCACCTCGTCGTTGCCCATCCGTTCGCTTGCCGCTTTCAGGGCTTCCATCTGGTCTTCAAAGATGGATTTGCTGTCGTACAGCAAGCGTCCTATCAAGGTGCTTTTCCCGTCGTCGACGCTGCCGGCGGTGGTAAAGCGCAGTAGTTCCATGTCTAAATATCCTTTCATATCTGATTGAATTAAAAATATCCTGCTTTCTTGCGGTCTTCCATCGACGCCTCCGAACGTTTATCGTCCGAGCGTCCGCCGCGTTCCGTGACCCTCGAGGCGGCGATTTCGCGAATGATGTCCTCAAGCGTATTCGCTTCCGATACGGTAACCCCCGTACAGGTAATGTCGCCGATCGTGCGGCAGCGGATGCGCCTGCGCACGACCCGTTCGCCGGCCTTCAACTGCATGAACGGGTAGTACGCCAGCCAAATGCCGTCGCGTTCGAAGACGTCGCGCTCGTGGGTATAGTAAAGGCTCGGCAACTCGATGTTTTCGAGCAGGATGTATTGCCAGACATCCATTTCCGTCCAGTTGCTCAGCGGAAAAACGCGGAAATGCTCCCCCAACTGTTTCCTGCCGTTGAACGTGTTCCACAGTTCGGGGCGCTGGTTTTTCGGATCCCACTGCCCGAACTCGTCGCGGTGAGAGAAAAACCGTTCCTTGGCGCGCGCCTTCTCCTCGTCCCGCCTGGCGCCGCCCAGCGCCGCATCAAACTTATACTTCTCGATCGCGTCGAGCAAGGTGACCGTCTGCAGCTTGTTGCGGCTGGCATTGACGCCCTTTTCCTCCACGGCGCGGCCCGTATCGATCGATTCCTGGACGGAGCCTACGATCAGCCGCACGCCAAGCCGCGCCACCAGGCCGTCCCTGTAGCGGATCGTCTCCTCAAAATTATGTCCCGTATCAATATGCAAAAAAGGGAACGGGATAGCGGCCGGATAAAACGCCTTGTAAGCGATGTGAGCCATTACAATCGAATCCTTCCCTCCCGAAAACAGCAGCACAGGCTTTTCAAACTGCGCCGCTACTTCACGCATGACGTACACCGATTCCGATTCGAGTTCCTTCAAATGTTTCAATTTATTACTATTCATGTTTTGTTTATTTTTAGCGTTTTCATAAAATCTTTGGCATAATACGATATGATATAATCCGCCCCGGCACGCCGGATAGCGGTCAGGCTTTCGGCGAAGACCCGTTCTTCGTCGAAGAATCCCCTGGCGGCGCCGTTCTTCAGCATCGCATATTCGCCCGACACCTGATAGGCGACCAGCGGATAAGCCGGGAAACGCTCCGAGGCGCGGTATAAAATATCCAGGTAAGCCATTGCCGGCTTCACCATAATCCAGTCGGCGCCCTCTTCGATATCGGCGGCGATCTCCTCCAGTCCCTGGTCTTTCGTCCGGAAATCCATTTGATACGTTTTCCGGTCGCCGAAGGCAGGAGCCGAAGCGGCCGCATCGCGGAACGGGCCGTAAAAGGCCGACGCATATTTCGCCGAGTACGCCAGAATCTTTGTATCCAGCCCTCCATTCTCCAAGCGTTCCCTGATCGCCTGCACCTGCCCGTCCATCATGGCCGAAGGCGCGACGAAATCCGCACCCGCGACCGCATGTTGGTACGCCATTTCAGCCAGCAGGGGCAACGTGGCGTCATTATCCACATCCCGCCCGCGAATCAGTCCGCAATGCCCGTGCGAGGTATATTCGCACAGGCAGACGTCGGTGAATACTACCACTTCGGGGAAGCGGTTCTTAATCGCCCTTACCGCCCGGCTTATGATATTACCGGCGCCGTATCCCACGCTGCCCCGTTCGTCCTTCTCCTTTTCGTCGATGACGCCAAAGAGCAGCACCTTGTTTATGCCCAGCGACAGGAGTTCTTCGACGTCAGCCGGCAACTCGTCCGTCGAGAAACGGCAGATGCCCGGCATGGACGGTATTTCCCGCCTGACGCCCGTCCCTTCCGTCACAAAATACGGATAAATAAAGTCCGCCGCCGCCGGCTGCCGCACATCGGCATACCGATCCCGAATCTCCTGCGTTTCCCTGTATTGTCTAAACCGTTTCATTGATATGTAATTTTAGTTCGTTTTCCGTAGTTTTTCCCCGTGCAACCAACGGTATGCCCTCCGGCAATCCGCCGTATAAACGTGTAAAGGCATCCACTCCCGACGGAGAAGAAAAAAATATCTTCCGGAAGCCCGACAAATCCTGTCTGCCGGCTTCGTCGTTCACCGTATTTTCATAAACCGGTGCATCCGTCACGCGATTCCCCAGCGCCTCCAGTTCGCCGGACAGATATTTCAGCCCTTTGTCCGAACGCGGCAACAATATATTGTTATCCGTAAGTCCCGTTTCCTTAAAATAGTTTACCAGCCCTTCGGCTGATTCCACGGCGGATTCCACGTCGGGGCGGATGTGGTGTTTTTTCAGTTCGAGCGTTGTCGTCTTCCCGACGGAAGCGATTTTTATTGCACCCAGAGCGCGGATATCAAGTCCCGTTTCATCTAATATTTCAAAGAAAAAGCGTACACCGTAGCGGCTGGTGAAAATAATCCAGTGATAAGCGCCTGTTTTTTCCCTCAACAGGCGGTGCAGGACATCGTTCCGCGCCTTTTGTATCCTGATCAGGGGGGTATGTGTGATGTTGTGCCGGCCGTCGTCGTATTCTTCGCAGGTGGTGCCCGTCACCAAAACATTTTGCTTACAGGCGCCGTTCCCGTTCTCGAACGATACGACCTCGCCAACGACGACCAGCACCGGCGTTGGGTATTTGAAGACCGAAAACCGCAACTCTTTCAGCGTAGAGAAAAACGTTTGCTGCCCGGGCAACGAAACGTTGCAGACCAGCGCCACCGGCGTCGCGACGTCGCGTCCCGCCGCAATCAGTTTTTCGGCAACAGCCGATATGTTTGCGCCGGCCATGTAATAAACCAGCGTGTCGGCGTCGGGCGTTTGCAGGTTTTCAGCCGAATGTCCCGTAACGAAGGCTACGGACGACGCCACGCCCCGGTGCGTCAGGGGAATGTGCGTACAGGCGGCCAGCGCCGTGCCGGAAGATATTCCCGGTATGATCGCTACATCAACAAAACGGCTTTTGAGAAAATCAAACTCTTCCCTTCCGTGGGCGAAAATCATCGGGTCGCCACCCTTCAGACGCACCGTATTTCTCCCCGATACGGTAGCCCGGTATATCATTTCATTGATTTCGTCCTGGTGATGGCTGTGGCGGCCTTTCCGCTTGCCGACACGGATTTTCTCCGCATCATACTTCTCCGTAAAATTTTTATCAATCAGATCATCATGGAAAATGACGTCGGCTTTCCGCAGGGCATTATCCGCTCCGACAGTCAACAGTTCCGGGTTTCCCGGGCCGAATCCGGCAAGCGTCACTTTGCCGTAAGTCCGCCGCACGTCGAGTACGGAGAAAACAGCTTTCAATTCCGGGTTTTCCACCCTGCCCACAACGGCCAGATTTCCTTGCAGGGGGTGAGTTTTAAACGGTAACGTTTCCGCAATACGGGCGGTCAGACCCAACCGTTTGAGGGCGCACGTGGCCACAATCAGCGCATCGACGCGCCCGTTATCGACCTGCGCAATACGTTCTTCGATCGCGCCCCTGATACTTACGACCGTCAAGTCGGGACGCAGCTTCAGCAATTCGGCCTTGCGCTTAACCGAACTTGTACCGATCCTTGCTCCTGCCGGGAGTTGCCGCAAGCCCTGGTTATCCCGGCTAACTAAGGAGTCGGTTTTGTCCTCCGCCCCGGTCAGGCAATACAACTCCAGACCCGGAGGCAGGGGATACGGCAAATCTTTCGCCGAATGAACGGCTACATCGGCCTCGCCGTTCAGCAGTGCGGCGTCGAGTTCGCGCGTAAAAAAGTCGCCGGCGACGGAATCGCTCATCAGCGAGATGTCCCTGTTTTTATCGCCGAAAGAGGCTATGCCGGTCAGGTCGTACTCAACCGCCGGCAAAGCGGAAAACACTTCTTTCACCTGGATGAGCGAAAGGGGGCTGTTCCTTGCCGTTACTTTTAATTTTCTGTCTCCGGTATTCCTCATTTTATCCTGTTTTTTGAAAAATAGCCTGTAATTATCCGCCCCGTAACGCTCAGTACAAGAACGATGACGGTCAGCAGCAGGGCGGAGGCGTAAGCCCGTTCCCTGACTTCGGGGATGGGGCTGCTCAACTGGAAAAAAACGGCTAAGGGCAGTGTTGCGGCGGGCTGGTCGAGCGAGGCGGGAATGTTATCGGTAAACCCGGCCGTGAATAAAACGCCTGCCGCGTCGCCAATGGCGCGTCCGACGGACAGGAGGGTGGCGGTGGCAATCCCCGGCGCAATCTGCCGGATGACGACCTTGCAGGCTTCCAGTTTGGTTGCGCCCAGCGAATAGGCCGCATCCAGCAGGTCTTTGGACACCGAACCGGCTACTTCGTCCATCGAGCGGACGAAGATGGGGATAATCAGCAGGGTTATGACGATGATGCCTCCCAGCAGCGACGTTTTCAACCCGAAAAATATCATGATCGTGAAGGCGAACGCGCCGTAAACGATAGACGGTATGCCAAACAGGACGTCGAAAGACAGTCGCGTGAACCAGGCCAGGCGGGATGATTTTTTCAGGTACACATTGATGTAGAAAACGATGGGGAGGCTAATGACCAATCCCAGCAAAGCCGAAGCGAAGACGATCAGTAACGACCCGGCGATGGCGTTCAGAATCCCCCCTTCCTTGCCCAGATAAAACCCGCCTCCGGGCAGCCGGGTGATCATCTCCCACGTCAGCGAGGGAAAACCTGTTTTGGCTATTGTCCATATAATGCTCATGAAAAAGCCGAACACCGTGACCGTTGCCAGTATCATCAGCAGGTTGAATATCTTTTCTTCTATAAACCGGAGCTTCATAATTTAAATTTTTTTGCTACATTCTGTAAAACAATACGCGACACGGCATTAAAAACAAGGATGATGACAAACATGACCAGGGCGGCGAACATAAGCGCCGATTCGTACATCGGCAACGAGAGCATCTCGCCGTAGTTGTTTGCAATGAGCGCAGGCAAGGGGTAAACGCTGTCGAACAGCGAACGGGGGATGCCGACCATATTTCCGCAAACCATCAGCACCGCCAGCGTTTCGCCGAAGGCTTTCGAGACGGACAGGACGACTGCCGCAATGATCCCGGGAGAGGCTTTCCGGACGACGACCAGGCGGGAGGTCTGCCAGCGTGTAGCCCCCAGCGAGATGGAAGCGTCTTTCAAATCTTTGGAAACGGTCGAGAAAATCTCGATAAACAGGCTTACCAGCAACGGGATGATCATTACGCTCAGCACGATACCGCCCGCCAGCAGCGTATATCCGCTTGTGTAGTCGACAAAATACGGCCCCAGGCTGTCCGCTATCCAGGGCACAATGATCAGCGTGCCCCACAGCCCGTACACAACCGACGGAATGCCCGCCAGGATATCCAGTACCGGGAATACCAGTTTCTTCACCCATGGCTTCGAGTTTTCCGTCAGGAACAGCGCCGTAAGAAGGGCGATGGGAAGCGCTATGAGTACGGACAGGGCCGTCACATAGACCGAACTCAGGATGAAGGAGCGGAACCCGAACTCGCCCGTCAACGGACTCCATTCCGATCCCGACAGGATGCTCCAGGCGGAATTTTCCTTCAGTATGTCCGTCGATTTATAATACAATCCGATCCCCATGATCAGCGCAATCAGCAGTGATCCGGTGGTAAACAGTTGCATAATCCGGCAGGCAACCTTATTCTTGAAAAGTCTTTTTGCTAATGATGATGTTCGCACAGTTTCTTATTTCTCCCAACAACCTATTTTTATATGGGATGTTATTTTAATTTTAATAATTCCGCCTGTAATTTTTCTTCCGAAAGAGCGATATAACCGGTTTCACCGGCATATTTCTGTCCTTCGGTAAGCACATACTCGATGAAAGCGATGACTTCGGGCTTCGTCGGTTTGCCTTTCGTCACCAGATAGAGGTCACGGGCAGGGGGCGAAGGATAACGCCCGTCGTTGATAGCCGCTATCAGCGTTTCGGTTGTTTCGTAAAAATCTTCTTCCGGGTCTATCCGCCCGTTTTCATTCACATCAATGGGAATGATGGCCAGTCCTTCAAAAATCTTCTTTGATTTTTGGTCATAAGCATAAGCGATATTGTTAAACCCTATTCCTACCCTATCCTTTTGCACGGCAGCGGCAAGTCCCGGGTCTCCGAATACGGCCGTAGCTTTCAGGTTTTCCTGTTTCTTGCCGAACCATGCGGCAAAGGTTTCAGCCGCGCCACAGGCGTCGGAACGTGTAAAGACATGCACGGGCAACGTCGTGGAAGCGCCTGTGACCTGTCCCCACGTACTGATTTCCCGGTTCCAGAGTTTTGCGGCTGTTTCCTTTTTCAGTCCTGTATTACGGATGACTTCCAGTTCCGGGTTATTCGCGTTTATAATGGGTACGACAGCATCCTTTACCGTGGCTATCGGATAAGCGCCTTTGCCGATTTCTTCGGGATAGACCTCACGGGAGACCATTCCGATATCTACTACGCCGGCCAGCGCGTCCGTCATTCCTTTTCCGGCGCCTCCTCCCGATATATCCACTTTCACGTCCGGATGTAATTTCCGAAATTCCTCTCCCCATTTCACGGCCATGGGATAGAGCGCAAAAGCTCCCGAAAGTTGTATTGTCCCCGTAAGGCCGTCGCCGGAAGTGTTTGTTTCTTGTTTAGGTTTGCCTGTGCAGTTTGCCAGTAGCGCAACTCCGGTCAATAATAAAAAAATTTTCTTCATAATGCTGTAATATTAATAGTTCAAGTTATCACTCATCGCAGCCCCCCTGCCTTCGCCGGGCTAAAAGCATGTCTCCGGACATGCAATAAAGCCTGGTTTTGTCAGTGAAAATACGCTCATTTTCCTGCAATTATCTCTATCCCGCACGACTGCATACGCCCTCCGGCCATAGAAAACGCCTTTATGTCGGGCGTTCCGGCGGCTAACGAAAGAATGATGTACACGATCTGCGGGTCAAACGCCAGGCGGATGTCCTCTTCCGACGGACGAGCCGGCGTTGCCGGATGACTGTGATAGTTCGCTATAATCTTCTGACCGTTCCGCCTCGCCTCTTTCAGGACGTTAAACTGTTCCTGCGGGCTGAAAGAGAAATGTTCCGGGCTGTGGTCGATATTGGTCATGGCGTAACGCGCCTGCACGACGCCATCCGTCCCGGTCAGCAAGCCGCAGGCCTCGTCGGGCAGTTCGTCGCAGGCCTGCCGTATCATCGCATCTATAATATCTTGCGGTATCCGTATCATCTGTCTATTTCTTTTTCAGTTCACACACCGCCTGTTCCGCTTCGACCAACTCCACAATGGAGGGCGACGCTCCGCAGACCGGGCATTTTGCATTTTTCCGCACATTCACCGTCCTGAAGTCCATCGCCTTTGCATTAAATATCAAAAGCCGGTCTGTCAACAGCGTTCCTGCGCCGACCAGAAACTTCAATACCTCAGCCGCCTGTATCGTCCCCAACATTCCTGCGATTGCGCCCAGCACCCCGGCCTGCGAACACGTCGGAACGGCATCAGGCGGCGGTGGGCCATGGAAAATGCAACGGTAACACGACGTCTCCGGCAGGTGCGTGAAGGTTTGTCCCTCGAAACGGAGAATCCCCCCGTGCGAAAAAGGTTTTCCCGCCAATACGCAAGCGTCGTTAATCAGGAATTTCACCGGGAAATTATCCGTCCCGTCAACAATAAAATCGTACTCCCTGATTATTTCAAACGCATTCTCCGCCGTAAAGAATTTATGATAGGTAATGACATTCACATCGGGGTTAATCTGTTTTATCTTTTCTTTTGCAGATTCCACCTTTGGCTTCCCGACATCGGGCGTAAAATGGATCACCTGCCGCTGCAAATTACTTAAATCTACCACATCCCCGTCAATCACACCCAGCGTGCCTACTCCGGCTGCCGCCAGGTAAAGCAGGACGGGTGCGCCCAATCCGCCGGCCCCCACAACCAGTACTTTGCCGCCGTTTATCCTTTCCTGCCCTTCCACGCCCACATCCTGCAAGAGGATATGGCGGCTGTAACGCTCGATCTGTTCCGCTGAAAAATCCATTAGCGCCCTCCTCCCATAAAATATAAGAAGTCTATCTGATCGCCGTCATTTATGGAAGTCGTATCAAAGTTTTCCCGCTGGATATAATCCCCGTTGATTTGAACAGTGACCATATCCGGCTGTAACACATTATTCAGTTTGATAAGTCCGGATAACGTAAGGGGAAGCGTTACTTCCTGTTCTTCGTCGTTTACTATTACTTTACTCATTTTTTCTTGTCTTTTTAAGTGAATAACTAATTTATATCTTTGCCGGGACGGCCGGGACGCTGTTCGGGGTAGATGCCCCGCCGGTGACGCCGCCCGGATTGCTTCGCTGCGCCCGTCCTGACGGAAACCGGTTCTCCCGAAGCACGCGCAGGTATGCAACTTCCCCGTTTATTTTTCATTAATACTGCGGTTATTTTTTCTTTATAACGACGATCCAGTAATCGCCGTTTTGTTTTTGTTCCAGTATTTCATGTCCTTCATTCCGCACCGATCCGGGTACATTATTAATCGGCTGCCCGTCGTCGAGCCATATTTTCAGCTTTTCGCCCGATTGCATGGCGGCCAGTTGTATTTTTGTCTGCACAAAATTCATCGGACAGGCAACGCCACGCAAATCTTTAAATTTCCCGTCGAACGTTTCGTTCGTTTCCTTTCCGTCAACCTCCTGCGCACCATGACCGGCTTCCTGTACGTTCACGCTCTTCTCTTCCGTATCAGCGGGCTGTTTCGCGGGGATATTTTTGAACTGCAAGGAATCATCCATGCCGTTATACAATTCGGCGACCCTGTCGGCTAACGCATAAATTTCATCTTCGCGGGAAACGAAATCGTATCCTTCCGCATCGCGGGCAATCGAAACAATTTCACGGAAATGTTCTTCTACAAACCCATATTCGATGAAATTTTTGATGAACAGATTGAACACATCTTCCGTTGTCTTCGGCTCGGCGCCGCGCGTGACCAGCAACATGCGTGAAGATGAGAAAAGGATATGATACAGCAGACGATTCCTTGCGGCAATATCGGATGCGTCTTTTAACGCCGCTTTATTCGTATTTATAATACCCAGGTCAACTTCGATCATATCAAAAAGTCCCGCCGAACATTCGGCCGCACCCCGTCCGACGACACTGAACAGGGATTCCGCACCCCAGTCAAAATAATAGTTTTTATCTTCGGCAAACGACGGTATCTCTTTGTATTCATCTATTAACGTCAAAGCAACGTTCCGTCCCTCCGCGTCCAGGTATGCGGCGAGGGAGCGGGCGCCGCTACGTAGAAAGGCGTCGAGCAACCGGCGGACAAAGCGGGGAATATCCCTTGCACTTATGTTGCCCACAGGCTCAGCTAATGCCGGCGAAACGTCTCTGTGAGCCGCAAGATGAACCTGATAACCGGGATAAACGCGATCATTGCGCAGTATCTTGCCGGAAAACCCGATGTCCGCCCAATGCTGTTGCCCGCACGAATTGGGACATCCGGAGATATGAATCCGCGCATCACTGAGCCGGTCTAACTCCAGGCCGTTCCGTAACAGTTCGCGGCGAACGGCCGCAGCCAGTTCCTTCGACAGCCCGATACCCAAACGGCACGTATCCGCTCCGGTACAGGAGATGATATTATTAATGACGGCCGGAGCAGAGAGATCGGGAATAAACGCTTTCAGTATCTGATATATTTCAGGCAAAGCAATGTCCGGAATGTTACGCAGGCGTATGTTTTGCGACGTGGTGAAGCGGATGGTATGCTCCCCGAACCGATCTATAAAAGTCAGCAGTTTTCGTAATCCTTCAATCCCATTCCTGTCATTCAGCGATATGTTTCCCAGCAGGACGGGAACGAGAATACTGCTGTAACCTTCCTGCCTCTGCCCGGTCACGTAGCGTTTTTTCCATAAAGGATACGCTTCTTCGTCCTCCGCGGAGGATACGCCTCCGGCCGGTTCGTACGAATATCCGGGACGTTCGTTCTCCGTTTCCTGCGGCGGGACGAACAGCGGCGTTTCTTTTTTAGCCTCGCGGAAGTATTCCCTTATCAGGCGGAGCGTCGCCTCCTCGCCCGATTTATAGAAGACAAAACGCAGGCGGGCTTTATTTTTGTTTTTCCGGTTACCATGTTCCGAGAAAAACTTTTTAAGGGCTTCCGCGACGGCATAAAGATCGCCTTCGGGAATAAAATCAAACAGTAACCAGCCAACGGACGGCTTCGAACCGCCGCCACCGCCGGCATAAACTTGAAATCCCCGTTCCCCGTCTTTCGTTTTTGCTACAAACCCCAGATCATTAATCGCCGCATACCCGATCTGCCTGTCATCGGAGGAGAACGCTATTTTCATTTTCCGCGGCAACAGGTAGGAATCCGCCTCGGCAATCAGTTTTGAAGTAAGCGCCATGGCGTGGGGCGTCGTGTCGAACTGTTCGTCCGCCGACAGCCCGCTATATTCCGATACCAAAATGTTGCGAACCGTGTTCCCTCCCCCACCCTTTGTGCTGAGGCCGATCTTTTTCAAATCATGCATCACGGCCTCTATCCTGTCGAGTTGAAGGTTTTGCAACTGAATCTCCTGCCGGGTGGTAATGTGCAGCAAGTCGGAACCGTATCGACCGGCTATCTCCATCAGTCCGGCCAACTGTTTCGGACGGATGACGCCTCCGGTGGTACGCACGCGCGACATATAGACCTCATCCTGCCGCTGTTCGTATATTCCCATCGGGACGCGGAAGGCTTTGAACTGAACGGCCGCAACCTGCTTTTGTTTATAATCATTCGCCAGCGACGCAAACCTGAGAATGTCGTCGCCCAATGTTTCCGGTAATTTATAGTACATATATATTTTCGCTCTTTTGTTGATAACGGGCGGTCAACTGAACACGCCCGACAGATACTGTTTCGTCAATTCATGCCTGGGATTGTTGAACAGTTCGTCCGCCGAACCGCTTTCTATCACTTCGCCCAGATAGATGAATATGACATGGTCGGCTATCCGTAAAGCCTGACGCAGGGTGTGCGTAACCAGGATAACGCCGTATTTGGCTTTCAACTTGACGAACAAGTCTTCAATATGCCGGCTGGATATCGGATCCAGCGCCGAAGTTGACTCATCGCCCAGGATAAACTGCGGTTTTATCGCCAGTCCGCGAGCCAAGCATAAACGCTGTTGCTGACCGATAGAGAGGCTGGAGGCAGGGGAATGAAGCCGGTCTTTCACTTCATCCCACAGGCCTGCATCCCGCAAATTCTCTTCCACGATCCGTTTCAGCAGTTTTTTATTACGGACGCCATGAATTTTGCAACCGAATGTGATATTGTCGAAAATGGACATCGGCAGTGGGGTCGGACGCTGGGAAAGCAATCCCATTTTTTTACGGATATGAGTCACTTCCACTCGCTTTCCATAAATATTTTCGCCGTCAATAACGATTTCCCCCTTGACTTTTACCTTTTCATCATCATCAATCAAACGGTTGATCGTCTTCAGTAATGTTGATTTTCCACACCCCGATGGTCCAATGATACAGGTGATTTTGTGATTGGGAATTTTGATGCTGATATTTTTCAGGATACGGTTATCCCCTATGCTCACACTGAGATTGCTCACTTTAATCTCTGTTCCCGCCACCTCCCTGCGGCAGAGACCGGCTTCATTTTTGCCGGTAACCGCCACAAGGTTGTGAACGTCATGAAATATCGGAAGCGCTTCTATCATCTTACTACCGTTTTCGTGTGTTTATCCCAGTTTTTCGAACGCCTGTTCCAGGTCGGCTTTAATATCTTCGATATTCTCAATACCGACCGAGATACGCAACAGTCCGGGCGTTACGCCGGTTGCCTCCTGTTCTTCGGGCGACAGTTGTTCGTGCGTCGTAGCCGACGGATGGATGATAAGGGATTTGGCGTCGCCCACATTCGCCAGGTGACTGTGAAGTTTTACATTGTCGATCAACCGGTCCGCATTACTTGCTTCCCCTTTGATCTTGAATGTAAGGACGGACCCGGGTCCTTTCGGGAGATATTTCTTAGCCAGGTCATAGTATTTGTTGCCCGGCAGACCCGGATAATTGACATATTCGACTTTCGGATGCTGTTCGAGCCATTCGGCGAGCGCCTGCGCGTTTTGCACGTGCCGATCTACGCGGAGCGAAAGCGTTTCGACGCCCTGTACGAGCAGGAACGAATTGAACGGGCTGATCGTGTTACCCCAGTCGCGAAGACCTTCCACGCGGGCGCGGATGTTAAACGCAATATTGCCGAACGGGCCGCCGCTGCCGAACACATCCCAGAACACAAGTCCGTGATAGCTGTTCGACGGTTCGGTAAAGGCAGGGAACTTGCCGTTGCCCCAGTTGAATTTACCGCTGTCGACAATGATGCCGCCCAGCGACGTGCCGTGTCCTCCGATCCACTTCGTAGCCGATTCCACAACAACCGCCGCGCCGTGTTCTATCGGACGGAAAAGATAGCCTCCGGCGCCGAACGTATTGTCCACGATTAACGGTATATCGTACTTGTTGGCTACTTCGGCGATGGCGTCGAAATCGGGAATATTCAGTTCCGGATTGCCGATCGTTTCCAGATACAGGGCTTTGGTATTACCGTCTATCCGTTTCTCAAACTCGTCCGGGTCGTCATTCGGGGTAAACCTCACTTCGATACCCAGGCGTCTGAACTGCGACTTAAACTGGTTATAGGTTCCGCCGTATAAATGCGAGGTGGTTACGAAATTATCGCCTACCTGCAGGATATTATTCAGCGCGATGAACTGTGCCGACTGTCCGGTGGACGTCGCCAATCCCGTCACGCCGCCTTCCAGCGCGGCTATGCGTTTTTCAAAAACATCGGTTGTCGGGTTCTGCAAACGGGTATAAATGTTGCCGAATTTCCGTAATCCGAAAAGGTCCGCACCGTCTTTTGCGTCTTCAAAGACGTACGAAGTTGTCTGGTAAATGGGTAATGCGCGGGCATGAGTGGTTTTATCTACTTCCTGACCTGCGTGCACTTGTAATGTTTCAAATCTTAATTCGCTCATAATTTTGTTATTTTTATAGTGTTACTAATTGTTTTTTTTTATAGATAGTCCTGTTGTATTTGACTTTGCAAAGATAGGGGTATTTCACGGTCTGTGAAATACCACATTTATGGTATTTTTCACAAAGGATATTCATCAAACGCATAAAGGATGGTTGAGAGGTAACGTTCGCCCGTATCCGGCAATATCACTACGATGTTCTTGCCTTTATTTTCCGGTAACTTAGCCAGTTGGGATGCGGCGTAGGCAGCGGCGCCCGAAGAGATACCGACCAGGAGGCCTTCGGTCTTCGCCAGTTCGCGGCTGGTTCGTATGGCGTCATCATTCGTAACGCGGATTACCTCGTCCACAACCGAGTCGTCATAATTCTTGGGGACAAAACCGGCGCCGATACCCTGTATCTTGTGCGCTCCGGGGTTTCCGCCCGACAGGACGGGGGAATCAGTCGGTTCCACTGCGTATGCTTTCAACCGGGGATTGAGTTCTTTCAATCTTTTCCCGGCTCCGCTGACGGTTCCTCCCGTGCCTACTCCGGAGACAAAAAGATCTACCTGTCCGTCCGTGTCACGCCAGATTTCTTCGGCGGTCGCTGTCCGGTGAATTTCGGGATTGGAGGGGTTGTCGAACTGTTGCAGGATGACGGAGCCGGCTATGTCCTTATGGAGCGCCTCTGCCTTGCCGATAGCGCCTTTCATTCCTTCCACGCCGGGGGTAAGCACGAGCGTCGCTCCCAGGGCTTTCAGCAGGTTACGCCGTTCCAGGCTCATGGTTTCGGGCATGGTGAGGATCAGTTTGTAGCCTTTGGTTGCCGCCACAAAAGCGAGTCCGATGCCGGTATTACCGCTTGTCGGTTCAATAATTGTAGCGCCTGCCGAAAGAATACCGTTCTTTTCGGCGTCTTCCACCATCGCCAGGGCGATACGGTCTTTCACGCTTCCTAACGGATTAAAATACTCCAGTTTCCCGATCAACTTCGCAGCCAGCGAATGATGTTCACCGAATGAGTTCAATTCTAACAGTGGGGTATTACCCACGAGTTCTGTAAGTTTTTTTGCAATCTTTGCCATAGTTGTTGTTATTATTTTATTTGTAAAACATTTCGCTGCAAAGGTACGGCCTTCCGTTTGATAAAAAAATAGCACATTTGTGGTATTTTTATGTTCGCTTTAAATGTTTATATTTGCAGTCTGATATTAAAAAGTTACATAATGAAACACTGTATTCTGGCTGATAATCAATTTGTCACAAACGAAGGTATCTCTGCGCTGCTGGCGCGGACAGGAATCGAACACATTGTCCGGGTAAAAACGAGGAGTGAATTACAAAAAAACCTGGGCGTTTATCCCGACGCGCTTGTGGTGTTGGACTATACCTTATTTGATTTTATTTCCATGCAGCAGATGCTGATTGTCAAAACGGCTGCCCGGTCGTCGACGTGGATACTTTTCTCCAACGAACTGGGCGATGTTTTTCTCCGCTATGTCCTGCAGTCCGACCCGACGATAAGCGTGGTGATGAAGAACGATTCTTCCGCAGAGGTGCTGGAAGCCCTGCAATATTCGGTACGCGGTATCCCGTATGTCTGCGAATACGCGGAACAAATCCTCCAAAACGAAACTCCGGCCGATACGGACGCAACTCCTATCCATCTCACGGCTTCGGAAAAGATCATCCTGCACGAAATCGCAATGGGTAAGACGACCAAGGAAATCGCCTATGAAAAAAACCTGAGTTTCCATACGGTCAATTCCCACCGGAAAAATATTTTCCGGAAGTTAGAAATAAATAATGTACACGAGGCGATAAAATATGCTATCCGCGCAGGGATATTTGATGTCGCAGAATATTATATCTGAAAAACGGCGGAGCTGTCTTCCTTATTCCGGAAACCTCCCCCAGCGAACTTTCCGGACGGACATTTTTCCGCATTTTCAGCAAATATTCAACCGTAATGTCAGATTTAACTAAATATATGAATCAAAATATCACAAAAGTTACTATTTTTGCATCATTATTTTAATAGGTATAAGGTTATGTTTTGCGAAAAATACAAACGGGTTTGTTATGCTGACAGTGATTTGAGCTTTCTGGTAAATATCAGTAATGTAATCAGTCACAGCGAAGATATTTACAAAGACCTGGAGCTGGTATTGGAAGAATTGTGCGAATA
>JAISYY010000158.1 GCA_031269635.1 Tannerella sp.
AATGCCCGTTTTGCAAGCCTGAAAACCCAAACCCAAGTTCAAAACTGAAATGGACGGGCAATGTCATCGAGTGGGTAGAACTGATATACGCCCTATACTCGGTAAAGCGAATCAACAACGGCAAATACATCAAGGAACAATTCTCTCAACCTGTAGGCTTCTCCAAGTCGTGGATACATCATCCATACATAATCCAATTCCGACTTTTTTGCCCTGACAGATTTCCACATTTTTTCAATACCGTATACTTATGACCTTTCAACAAATCGTTACCTTTACGTTCGGCCTTACGAACTTCATCAAGGGCGTTATTCAATAATTGAACAAGGTGAAATTTATCAAATATCATTTGGGCTGCAGGCAAATATTCCATTACCCCTGAAATAAACGAAGAAGACTTATCCATACTTACGATTTCTATATTCGCTCTATTTCCCCCTTTGTCTTCCAATGATTCGACAAAATCAGCAACCGTACCGGCCTGACATTGATACACCGGGAAACTTTAGATACGGGCATTTCACGCTCTATCAAAAATCCACTGTTGGCCCGTGACTGGGGAACACCAACCTGATGAATATCTCCGCCTTTGCTTTTTATGCGAGGCACACGGGCATGAAGATAACAATGATGTTGAAAGAAATTCAAATGTTACCATGAACGATCTACCGTATCATAGGCGGTTGTCGCTTCTCCCTTACCGTCGGTAAACTTATAGCCTCGTTCAAAATTCAAATGGATATGTAATTCCTTCGAAATACTACTTCCAGACTCTATAAACTCTATCTTCTCAACATGCCGGGGCGATGACAAGCCCAAGGCTATTCCGAATATTTCACTACTGTTCATTCCGCAAAGCGAATACTTTTTTTAAGATTACTCACACAAAACGACATAGAGCCAAATTTAGAAAAAGGTTGTTCATTACCCGGCTAAAACTCCGACGTGAAGTGAAAGCGGATGGCCGGGAAATCCTGTTGCGCCATAGTAAGAATGTACGCGGAATCGGCCAGGTAGACGTCACGTCCTTCACGATCCAATGCCATATATTGCGCTTTACGTCTTTTAAAATTATCCAGTGTGGCCGTATCGTCGCTCTCTATCCAGCAGGCTTTATAGAGGTTAAGCGGCTCCCAGCGGCATTGTGCGCCGTATTCGTTCAATAACCGGTACTGTATGACCTCAAACTGAAGCTGTCCCACGGCGCCGATTATCTTGCGTCCGCTGAACTGATTGACAAACAACTGGGCTACTCCTTCGTCCATTAACTGGTCTATGCCTTTATTGAGTTGTTTCGCTTTCATCGGATCGGCGTTCTCTATATATTTGAACATCTCCGGCGAAAAACTCGGCAATCCTTTAAAGTGAATCTCCTCGCCTGCCGTAAGACTGTCGCCGATCTTAAAGTTCCCGGTATCGGGCAAACCGATGATATCGCCGGCGAAAGCTTCGTCGACGACCTCCTTTTTCTGCGCCATAAAAGCCGTAGGACTACTGAAACGCATCATCTTGCCGAAACGCACATGCCTGTAATTCGCATTTCGTTCGAACCGTCCGGAACAGATCTTCACAAAAGCAATACAACTGCGATGATTCGGATCCATATTAGCATGTATTTTAAACACAAATCCCGAAAACTGTTCTTCCTCCGGCCTGACTGCACGTTCTGCCGCCGACGCCGGACGAGGTGAAGGAGCAATGCGTACAAAGCAGTTGAGCAATTCACGCACGCCGAAATTATTCAGCGCCGAACCGAAAAATACGGGCGCCACATCGCCGCTCAGGTAAGCCGCTTCATCAAATGCAGGATAGACGCCGTTTATAAGTTCCACGTCCGTGCGCAGTTTGTCCGCAAGAGCCGGATCGATATGTCGTTCCGTTTCGGAGCTGTTTATGTCCTTAATTTCTATACTTTCCGTCACCGTCTGCTTGCTCGGCGTATACAGGTCAAGTTTCCGTTCGTAAAGATTATAAACGCCCTTAAACCGCTGTCCCATATCTATCGGCCAGCTTAGCGGACAGACTTTTATTTGAAGTTCCTCTTCAATCTCATCCAGCAAATCAAAAGGATCTTTCCCTTCACGGTCCATCTTGTTGACAAACACAATCACCGGCGTCTTACGCATGCGGCATACGTCCATCAGTTTCCGCGTCTGCGCCTCAACGCCTTTCGCCGCATCGACTACGATAATCACGCTATCAACGGCCGTAAGCGTACGGAACGTATCTTCGGCAAAATCCTGGTGACCGGGCGTATCCAGGATGTTTATCTTATACCCGTTATAATCGAACGCCATTACAGACGTGGCGACCGATATGCCGCGCTGTTTCTCGATCTCCATCCAGTCGGAGGTTGCCGTACGGCGTATTTTGTTTGACTTGACGGCTCCCGCCACATGTATGGCGCCTCCGAATAACAACAGTTTTTCCGTCAGTGTGGTCTTACCCGCATCGGGATGACTTACTATAGCAAAAGTACGACGGCGTTTTATTTCTTCCGATAATGACATGTATATATCAATATTAATGCCGCAAAGGTAAGAAATAAATCCGATATAAGCGGTTTTTTGAATTTGCCGACAAAAAAGTTTTCCATAAAATGAATCTTATGGAGAAAAACGGGATGAGGTCAAAAAAAAAATTGGATTTTCTTTGGATTTTCAAATCCGTTTTGTACCTTTGCATTATTATTTAGAAATAAAATGGTTATATAATATTGATGTAGAAATAGATAAACTGACACATTCCATTGAAAATGTATGGGGAAAGACCGGCATGTTCAATGTAATGGGATTTGATTGCATTGCGAAAGGTAAACTGAACGACCTACAGATACATCTCTTCATCCCGTTTTGAAAGGAAACGATAAACAACAGAAATATGAAAAAAATCCTCACCTTACTTTTAACATTAATAACGACGGGCGGCATCGCCCAGGTAGAAATCAGGCACGGGCTGCTGCTCGGCGGCGGACGGGGTTTCGTGAGCGGCGCCGCGACGAATATCAACCCGGAGTTCTGGGACGGTATGGCAACGGTTTCGGAAATCTTTACGAAATACCGCTACAACGCCCTGCTCGGATACCGGTTAAGAATTATACCCCCGAACGGCAAAGCCTTTTACGACATCGACGCAAGCGTCAGCTTTAAAAATATCGAATATTCGATCTGGCCGGAGCGAATCATTCTGCCGGAAGAGCCATCTGTTCTCTTTTTCCCTATGGGCGGCAAAAGGAATTTCTTCATGTCGCTTTCGCTGATATACAACCGCCTGATATACAAAGGCCTGTACGTCGGGGCCGGCATTGCGCCCGTTTACTGCGACGACCGCGATCCCAGCGTCCCCAACCACTTCGACGTCCCCCTCGTCGTCAAGGCCGGATACGACCTCCGGTTCATCGACCTGTCGTTTTCGCACGGATTCGGCACGGTCAGTTTGCTGAAAGACCGGTACCTGACATCCGGTCGTATCAACGACTGGCAGATCCAGTTATTCATCCCCTTTTAAACGATGAAACAGCTATTAAAACCTAAAATATACACCGGCGCAACGACGCACCCGAACCCTTTCCGCGCCGCCGGTCTCCTGCTCCTCCTGAGCCTCTGCGCCTCGTGTGTCGTGAACTACGACGTCGACACGTCGAAAATCACGGAACGGAACTGCTTAGTCGTAAACAGCATACTCAACCCGTCGCACCCGCTGACGGTACGTTTCCATACCGTCGACCGGCAGGACGGCGGCGCCTATAGTTGCCGTGCTGCCGCCGGCGTCCGCGTGCGCCTGACCGCCGGCGGCAACGTCCTCTACGACGACGTCTGCCCCGACACCATCCTCCGCCTCGACATCCGTCCCGCCGCAAACACCCTCTACCGCCTCGAAGCCCGCAAGGAAGGTTACGGCGACGTATGGGCCGAAACCGCCGTTCCCGAAGCCGTCACATGCCGCGCCCGCGTCCGGAAAACCACCGGCGGTAGCCGCGCCGAAACGGCAATCGCCTACCTCAGCGACTTCGCCAACTTCGGACGCGAACACCAGTCCGCCCTCTATATCTCCGCTTACGACCAATTAGCCGTTACGGAATGGGACCCGGAAACAGGGCAAGTCATCGTTCTTGATTCCATCTGGACGGAAGTCTCCGACCTCTATTCACGCAACTTCTTCATCGACATCCTCAACCGGATAGGTGGAATGCCCCTCCTCCACGAAGAAGTCGGCAGCCTCTACTTCGAGAATTTCATGCGCATACGGGCCGAGAATATCCGGCATCTCGACACGCTTGCCTTTGCCGAGGCCGGACGCATCATCCGCATCATTACCGCCGGCACTGCCTACGACAGTTACGTACGCACCGCCTACGAACAAAGCTTCTACCACACGATGATGGCCGGCGGCTCGACCGATATAAACGCCATGTTCTACCAGCCCACCCCCATCTACTCCAATATCAACGGTGGACTGGGGATTTTTGCCGGGATAAACGGGATAACTATTAACAATTAAGAATTACGAATTACGAATTTACGGTCAACTGTTTACGTATGAAATCCATAATATTTAGTATCATTCTGTTGATATATTCGTCGCAGGCCATTGGGCAGACTGCCGGGAAAGGCACGGACAGGGCGCCGCTTCGTTGCCTCATGTCAGGCTATGTCGTTGATAGCGAGACATCCGAGCGGCTGTCGGATGTATATGTCCGCATCGGGAAGGAAACAGCACTCACAAACAGCTATGGCTATTTCAGCCTTCACGTAGAAAAGGGACGGCAGGAAGTGTACGCCTCCTGCACGGGCTGTACGCCATACGAACAGGAGGTATGGATTGCGTGCGACACCATGCTGACGATCCGGCTTCGGACAGGCGTCGAACTTGCGGAAGTAACCGTGACGGCTCCCCAGCTGCACGTTGGCAGCAGCGGACTGGGCAACGCCCGCATCAACCTCTCGCAACTCTACCTTTCGCCCCTGTTTCTCGGAGAACGCGACGTGATCAAGTCCATCCAGGTGCTACCCGGCATATCGGGTGGCATGGAAGGCTCGTCGAACATCGTCATCCGCGGCGGGACGTACGACCAGACGCTGTTCCTGATGGACGATGCGCCGGTGTATAACCAGAACCATACGCTCGGCTTTTTCTCCATCTTCAATCCCGACGCCCTGCTCTCGGCCGACATTTACAAGGGCGGAATCCCGACCATCTACGGCAACCGCATGTCGGGCATTGCCGCCATAGCGCTGAAGGACGGCAATATGCGATCGCATCACGGCAGCGCAAGTTTGGGAATGTTGGCCTCGTCGCTCTCTGCCGAAGGACCTATCGTCCGCGACAGGGCAAGTTACCTCTTCACCGCCCGCCGTTCGTTCACTGACTTGCTGATGAAAGGCCTGATGAGGCTGATGACCTCCGACGGCGATTACAGCGCCGTCCTCCTCTCCTTCTGGGACGTCAACGGTAAGCTGACATGGAACCTGAATGATCGCACGCGCCTGTCCGCCGGCGTCTATACCGGCAACGACATGCTGGGCGCCGAAAATGAAACGGAAATAAGCCTCGACAACGATTACAGCCGGAGCGCCAACGCATACGACCGCTTCGGGCGCGGCTGGCGAAACACGACTGCTTCGCTGCGCCTCACCTCCGGTATCCGCCGCAACGCCTTCCTGTCGAGCAGCCTCTATTATTCGCAGTTAGACAACTACGATTCCTACAAAATCAAGTATGACGGCTACCGTTTCTCCCAGCGGAAAGCGATGCACATGCAGGAAGTGGGCTGGCGGACGTCTTTTGAACAGAAGACGGGTAACGCCAATACGGTCTTCGCAGGCTTTGACATCTCGTACCAGCATTACCGCCCCGAACTGCTGACCAGCAAAGCTTCGAAGGGCGACAACCTGAAAATCGACAACTACCGGCCGTTGCACCTCCTGACCGCCTCCGTCTTTGCCTACGATGAATGGCGATACGGCCGCTGGACATTCACCCCCGGCATACGGCTGTCGGTTTACAACACGAAAGATCAAAACAAACCGGCTATTGAGCCTCGCCTGAAAATATCCCTGCAAGCCGACGAGAAGAACCGCCTGATGCTGGCCTACGACCGGATGACGCAACCCGTACATTCGATCAACGAAATGGTGTACGCCGAAAGTTCCAGCTACTGGTTGCCTTTCCGCGAAGACCGGTTGCCTGTGTCCGACCAGCTTTCGGCAGGCTGGAAAAATTATCCGCTCCCGAACTTGACGCTCTCCGCCGAAGTTTACTTCAAGGCGATGCGCAACATCGTACATATCCAAAACATGGAAAACTACATGTACAACCACAGTGGTTACCGAACCGGTACGGGCCGATCGAGAGGCCTGGAGATTTTTGTGCAGTACAGGCCGGAACGCCTCAACACGATGCTGTCGTACACGCTTTCGAAAACCGACAGGACGTTCGACGGCCGGACCGTCCCGTTCAAGTACGACGCCCCGCACGAACTGGAGTTTTCCGCCGGGTACGAAGTTTACCGCACGAAAGAAACTAAAAACACGCTGTCCGTCAACATGCAGTACAGGACAGGTTTTCCCTATACCGTCGCTCTCGTCCGCTATCCCGGCATCAAGCCCGAAACCGACATTCCCGTCGAGCCGGACGATGGTTACAATTATACCTGGTTCCGCGACGAGATAGACTACGTCGGCAACGAGCCGAACATCCGCATCCGGGACTTCTTCCGTACGGACATCAACTTCACGATCGAAAAAAAGCGAAAGCACGGTTCGCTGATCTGGCAATTCTCCATATTGAACGTCACCGCCCGCAACAATCCCTACAACGTTTACCGCGACGGCGACCGCTACAAGGCGTTCATCCTCATTCCGTTCCTGCCGTCGTTTTCGGTTAAGAGAGAGTTTTGATGCGGAAGGAATGACCGGCATTTACCGGACGAAAGTGATGAGTGTGTCCTGTAATGTGATGCGCTCGTCATGGTTGAGTAAAAAATGTATGACCTGCATGTTTTTCTCCTTGTCTGACGGCAGTTCCCGGGCCAAGAGGTGGATATTCGCGGAAGCGTTTTCCTCAAGGCGCCGGAAGAGGGCGTCCCTGACCCGGTTAAATTCCCAGTTTTTTAATCCCGACCGGTTTTTATTAAGGCAAACGTCGCAGATGCGGCAATCATTTCCCGGATTTTCCCCGAAATAGCGTAACAGCATCCGGGTGCGGCAGTAACGGTCTTCGGTTATATATTCGATCACTTTGGCGACCCGCTCCTGTGTGCGTTCGCGGCGTTCTTCAAATACGCTGCGCGGGATGGCTACCCGGCTTGTTTCTTCCCGGCGGCGGCTGAATACGATCTGCGGCAGTTTCTTACGCGGGATATAGCTGATTACGCGGGATTTGGACAGCATCACCAGCGCATTATATACGGCTTCCCGCGTAGCGTGTACGCGTGTTGCTATTAATGATTCGTCAATAAAGGCATAGTCGGCGAACAGGCCTGTATAGGAGCGGAGTATGACCTGTATGATGTCATCGGACAGTTTGTCGGACTCCATTTTATACAGTTCGTCGCGGTTTACAAGGAACAGCAGGCGCGAACTGTTGTCCGGGTCCTCGATATATTCAATATATCCCGCCGATTCGAGTAGTTTCAGTGCATTATGCGTTTGAACGGCAGAGAACCTGAAGATCCTGCAGAAGTCGGGAAGCGAGAAATCGTGTGTGAAGAACGCTCCGAATCCCACGGCTATCTGGAAATAATTGCCTAATGCTTCATAGACGCGGAGGATAAACTCTTTGTCGGGAAACTCGTCCGTCGTGCGCTTTTTCAATTTTGATGTTTCGGCAGACGAGCATAATGCGATCGCATACGCCTTTTTCTCATCACGGCCGGCGCGTCCCGCTTCCTGGAAATATTCTTCCAGCGAATTGGGCATATCCAAGTGGATCACCAGGCGCACATCCGGTTTGTCTATTCCCATACCGAAAGCATTTGTTGCGACGATGATGCGGCATGTCCCTTTTTTCCAGGCATCCTGCCGTTCCGATTTCTCGTCGCGGTTCAGGCCGGCATGAAAAAATTGTGCGGAAAAGCCGGATTGTTGCAGCGCCCGGGCTATATCCTGCGTATGCTTCCGGTTGCGCACGTAGATAATCGCCGTGCCGTCAACATGTTCGAGTATATGTACCAGTTCGTTCATTTTATGCTCGGTGTTCCGGACAATATACGCCAGGTTTTCGCGAACGAAACTCTTTTTCAGTATATTTTTTTTGCGGAACAGCAGTTTCTCCCGGATATCATCGACCACTTCGGGCGTAGCTGTCGCCGTGAGTGCAAGCACCGGGATCGGCTCCGGCAGTTCCTTCCGGATGTCGGCGATATGCAGGTAGGAAGGGCGGAAATCATAACCCCACTGCGAGATGCAGTGACTTTCGTCGACGACGAGCAGGCACACGTTCATTAACGGCAGTTTCTTTTTGAAAAGTTCCGTATGAAGCCGTTCCGGCGAGATATAAAGAAACTTATAACCGCCGTAAATGCAATTATCAAAATGCTTGTTTATTTCGTCCGCCGTCATACCGGAATAGACGGTTGTCGCTTTGATGCCCCGCGCACGCAGGTTATCAACCTGATCCTTCATGAGCGCGATAAGGGGGGTCACTACGATACACAGGCCGTCCATGATCATGGCCGGCACCTGGAATGTGAGCGACTTCCCGCCGCCTGTGGGCATCAGGCCGAGCGTATCTTTTCCCTCAAGTACGGAACGTATAATGTCTTCCTGCAGCGGACGGAAGGAAGAATATCCCCAGTATTTTCCTAATACCTCATGTAGAATGTCATTCACAACCTGCGCCGTTTGACGGTCTTATATCTTTAATCATCAGCTGTATGGACGTGATGCCGTTGTAAATGTTTTCTTCGATGGTGTAACATATATCAACGGGATTCCCGTCCGTAATGTATTGGGCATGTTCGCTCAT
>JAISYY010000163.1 GCA_031269635.1 Tannerella sp.
TTTTATTAACTGTGAACATTTAACTTTTTAGCGTTAAACACTCTTCTGCAATGGACTTTTTTCATTGCGGGTGCAAAGGTAAAATATATATTCAAAACCGCAAGCAATTAAAATAATTATTTTTTTACCTTTCGATCCGGACATTCCGTTTTTTTGTTTTTCAGCTGTTCTTTAAGGGAACATCCGGCGCAATCATCGCATGGGGACGACGGTTTTGTGAAGAAAAAACAGTATATTTTGTAACCGAGATACCCTGCCACAACGATTGCTATTGCTATGATTGCCATGTCTTGCCACATTCCGGAAACCTCCATATAAAATCCTTATTCAAGTATTCCATGTGATCATGTCTGTCAGCCGCTTCGCCTGATATGCATTGGAAAAGACGGGAAAGAGCCGTTTCCGGCGTTCTTCCGGGATATCCGGGGAAAAAGGCTTTTTCATAAGTTTGCGGCACGTGTCGATCATCTCGTCCGGCGTACCGGCAATATGGCAAAGTTCGTCGAGGCCGCTGCCGGCAAGCATCGTTGGATTCACAACGACATGACGTCCGGCAAACAGGCTGTTCAGCAGTTTTAACTTCAAACCCGTATCCTGAAATGTCACAAGCAGATTTATCTGAGCCGTACGTACAAGTTCGTTAATCCTTTCAACGGAAGGATTTGCCTCAATAACGATATGATCATAACGCGAAGCGGCTTTCAGCAATCTGTTTGAAGGGTTCATTCCCGCTATAATACAACGGTATGGGGACATCCCGGGAAAAACATTTTCAATCAGATACAGCGCGGCTTTCTCATTTTCCTTCACCGAAAGTTTGCCGTGATACAACAGGAAATCCGACTGTCCTGTCGTAGCGGTAACTTCGTCATTGCCGTGAAAACAAGGTACAAATTCCACCTTACCATGCGGGAATTCTTTCCGCAGATAATCCGTATCCGTTTGCGAGACGGCAATCATCAGTTCCGCGTCCGCCACTTTCTTTTGGTATCTTTTAAACCTCAATGCTTCGATATGGAAGAAACATTTTTTTATCATATTACGTTCCGCTTTTCCTGTTTCGCGGTAGTAATCATGCTCAATATTACATTCACGAAAAATCTTAAAACGATGTTTCAACCGCTTGTCGTTCAGATAATAACAGGTATGAAGCCCTTCAAACAGAACCGGATCGTCATTTTCCAGCAAATTATCTATCAGTCGCCTATCCTTGCGGCTGTATACGTTATAAGGCAAGCAGGTCATATTGGCCCAAAGCCCCGTGCGGCGACGGTAATAATATACTTTTTCGCAAACACGTTCCAGCTCGGCCGCCCGCGGACGTTCGTATTCGAAACAGTGCAGTATGATTTTGACGCCGCAATCATGCAGCGCCTTGATTTTATAGTATATGTCAATCACGCCGCCATAATTGGCCGGCCACGGGATATTTATGGAAACGAGATTAAGTTTTCTGTCCATTGTTTTTACGATATGAATATTTATGTTTGAAATAAAAATATATCAATCCTTTCAGATGAAGATACGACATCCGCGAAAGTATCTTTTTGCCGGACATGCGGTTATAATGATGTATGATATGATACCGGGGCAGGCAAATGATTTTGTAACCCTTTCGGTAAATTCGCAGGCAGAAATCCGCATCTTCGGGGCCGTAAAATATTTTGTCGTCAAGATAGTCAACATCATCAAGGACAGAGCGGCGAAACATCTGGCAGGCCCCGATGACATATTCCGCTTCGAACGGTTCGCTGCCGGAGAGTTCCCGGCGATAAAACTGCCTTTCGTTCCGCTTCTTGATTTTCTCATGAAAGCATTTCAGCAAAGCCGTTCTTCCTGTTATTTCCGACAATATATTTCTTATTTTATGCGCCGGATATGGCAGGCGGCGGCAACTGTCCTGCACTTCTCCGTTTCCGGATTGCAACCGGCAGGCGCATAGCCCGCAACCGGGATTGTCTGCCAAAAAAGTGACCATGCCGTCAATAGCATTTTTATTAACAACCGTATCGACATCCAATATCCAGAACAGTTCGCCCTTTGCCGCCTTCAATCCAATGTTTCGTGCAAAAGCGACGCCTTTGTTTTTATCAAGTGGAATAAAACGTATCTGTGCGCCATACGACTGCAATATTCCGCGCGTACCGTCGGTGGAACCGTTGTCGACAACAATTATTTCCGCGGACATGTGGCCGGTTGAAACCAGAACCGAATCCAGGCAAGGCGCAACATCCCGTCGCGAATTCCAGGTAATTATAATGACCGACAATCGATAATCCATACGCTTTATTTATGAAACAATTTACGTCTGACAGCTTTCAACGCTATTTTGAAATCGGTAAAGGAACCGAACCGTCCGATATTTTTCATGATAAAGGACGGACGCAGAAAGAATGACACATTGTTGCGGAACAGCATTTTCTCCATCTCCCGGCTCGACAGGCCGGGATAATTCAGTATGGAATGATGCTGTACGTCGGTAGGTTTATAATCACCCCCGGCGATCCAGCCGTTTTCACGCGCCAGTTCATAAAACTCCGTTCCGGGGAACGGCGCAACGATGTTAAACATCACCTGGCTTACCTTCAATGCCCGCGCCTTCCTCAACGTATCTTTTATCGTCGCTTTCGTCTCAAGCGGACTTGTTCCTATCAGGATATTCAGTTTGACGGGGATTTCATATTTCATTAGCCATTTGATACCTTCATATATATGTTCGGAGGTAAGCCCTTTCTTTATATACCGCAGAATATCGTCATTAAAACTTTCTACTCCGAGATCTACGAATCCGCAGTCGGAATCATGCAGCATCCGGGCTACTTCTTCCGTTATCGCATCCGCACGCGCCTGGCACCCCCAGCTGAACCCGTGCCGCTTCAGACATTCACAGACAGGGCGCAGACGTTTGGTGGTTGTGATAAAATTATCGTCTATAAAAGTAATCGCACGATACCCTTTTGCAGCCAGCAGGTCAAGCTCTTCGACGATGTTTTCCACCGAACGGTATGCGACCGGCGGTTTCCGGCCGTGTTCTTTTTTAAATTCAATCTCACGTGCGAATGTAAGCGAACTCGGAACGCAATAGATGCATTTATACGGACAGTTGCGGCTTGTCAGCACCGTGGTGTAAGGATGAATTTTCAGCTTTGGATTCGTAAACGGATACTTTTCGATGAAATGACGGGCCGGGAAAGGCAGGCTGTCAAGATCCCGTATCAATTCCCGCGCAGGATTGTGATGCACACGCCCGTCTTTAAGAAAAGAAATACCTTTTATTAAACCGGGATTCCCGCCCCCGGAAACAGTTTCGATCAGTTCCCGAACAGCCAGTTCAGGCTCTCCGCGCACAACGGCGACGCGCTCGTCCGTCAGCAGTTTCGCCGTGTAGTAAGTAACGCCCGGCCCCATTACGATAATTAGGGCTTCGGGATGAGATTTCCTTATATGCCGTATGGTCTTCAGGTCGGTCTCCAGCGACAGGTTGACACACCACAACATATAACAGTCGCTTTTATCATCCGCAAGAAACCGGATGAGCTGTTTTTCGTTTTCTCCCTCAAGTACAAAATCCCGGTAACGTACATCATGCTCTTTTTCCAGGATGGCGACAACGATAAGCTCGTAAATATTGGGCATCGGATAAACAAGCCTCGTGCAGCCCGCCGTTCGTTCGGCAGGAAGTTCACCGTCAAGAGAAGGGGGCACTATAAATGTTATTATCATATATAAAAGTCCTTATGTATTTGGATAGGCGCGTCCCCGCTGAAAAAACAGCGGGGCGGCGTGTTATATAAAACTTATCCGTTTTCGTTTTATTGTATGAAGACGGTCTTTTTTAATGTATTTGCCGGAATACTTCTTCGCCGGCAAAAGGTTATTTACAATGAACGGTTTGAATGGAATACATTCACCCATACGATACGGAATATTTTACCCTGTTCGCTTTTTTATGCAAGATTTGGTCTCAGACCGGAACGCTCTTATACGGTACAGCCAAACCGATGACCTTGAATTTTCAGAAGAACATCTCACAAAATTATGCCGTATGAAGTATAATTCCGGATTTTTATGTAATTTTGCAGCAAAAATAAAATAATACATTTATCATGAGAAAATTAACAGGAATAATATGGTTATGTGTAACGATATTATCGTCATGCCGGACGACGGATGACGGAAACAGTGAAAACTGGAAATTGTGGTACGATGCTCCCGCCAAACAATGGGTGGAAGCCTTACCGCTTGGAAACGGACGGCTGGGCGCTATGGTGTTCGGCGATCCCGCAATGGAACGGTTGCAGTTGAACGAAGAAACAGTGTGGGCCGGTCAGCCGAACAACAACGGCAATCCGGACGCTTTGGCGGCCATCCCGGAAATACGGAAACTCCTGTTCGAGGGCAGGTATCACGAGGCGCAAGACCTTGCTACGGCAAAGGTAGTCTCCAACACCAATCACGGAATGTCATATCAGCCTGTTGGCGACTTGAATCTTTCGTTCGTAGGACACGAAAAGGCGGAGAATTATTATCGCGAACTCGACATTTCGACGGCAATAGCCACTACTCGCTACATTGTTGACGGCGTGGAATATGTGAGAGAAACGTTCGCATCCTTTCCCGATCAGGTCATCGTTGTCAGGCTGACAGCGTCGAAAAAGGGAAAAATCAGTTTTACCGCAGGATTCGATAGCCCGCAGAAGTCTGAAACGGCTGTGCAAGACGGCGACCTTATATTAAAAGGTATATCCGGCTCTCAGGAAGGACTGGAAGGAAAGGTGAAATTCACCGCCCGGGCAAGAATTGTTCCCGAAAAAGGAAACCTGACGATAGCGACAGCCGGCGTGACGGTCTCCGGTGCCGACGCCGTTACCCTATTCATATCAATGGCTACTAATTTCGTGAATTACAACGATTTAAGTGCTGACGCTGACCAACGTGCAGCCGGCTACATGCAGGGCGTCGCGCAGAAAGATTACAACAGGATAAAATCCGGCCATATTGCATCTTATCAGCAGTACTTCAACCGTGTGAAAATAAATTTGGGTACGACCGATTCCATTCGTAAACCTACCGATGTACGTATCCTGGAATTTGCCAAAGCCAACGACCCTCATCTGGCCGCCCTGTATTTCCAGTTTGGCCGTTACCTGCTCATTTCCTGTTCGCACCCCGGCAATCAACCCGCCAATCTGCAGGGAATATGGAACGATATGATGTCGCCGCCGTGGGACAGCAAATACACGACGAACATCAACGCCGAAATGAACTATTGGCCTGCGGAAGTCACGAATCTGCCGGAACTTCACCAGCCATTCATTGACATGGTGAAGGAACTCGCCGTCACGGGAGCCGAAACGGCCCAATTGATGTACGGCGCTCGCGGATGGGTGTTGCATCACAATACCGACCTTTGGCGCACAACAGGACCTGTGGACGGAGCCGAGTGGGGAATGTGGCCTTCTGGCGGCGCATGGTTTTGCGAACATTTGTGGGAACGTTATCTTTATTCGGGCGATAAGAATTATCTTGCCGAAGTGTATCCGGTTATGAAAGATGCTGCTTTGTTTTTCCTTGATTATATGGTTGAAGAACCCACGCATCGCTGGTTAGTGCTTGCTCCTTCCAATTCGCCGGAGAACACGTTTACATATACTTATAAAGGGAAAGAAAATCAGGCGACAAATGCTTACGGCATAACAATGGACAACCAGTTGCTGTTCGAACTGTTCAACAACCTGATTTCGGCAAGCGAAACACTGAATATCGACCCTGATTTTGCCGACACGCTACGGCAAACCGTCAAACGCCTGCCGCCCATGCATATCGGGCAGCACGGCCAGTTGCAGGAATGGTTGTTCGACTGGGACAATCCCGACGATAAACATCGCCATGTCTCTCACCTCTACGGCGTGTACCCAAGCTATCAGATATCGCCGTCCCGCACACCCGAACTGTTCGACGCCGCCCGTACATCGCTGAATTATCGCGGCGACCCCGCTACCGGCTGGTCTATGGGCTGGAAAGTCTGTCTCTGGGCGCGTTTCCTCGACGGTAACAGAGCCTACAAGTTGATTACCGAACAGATAAAACTGACCGAACACGCTAAAACTGCCTACAAAGGCGGCGGTACGTATGCCAACATGTTCGACGCCCACCCGCCTTTCCAGATTGACGGAAACTTCGGCTGCACCGCCGGAGTCGCCGAAATGTTCATGCAAAGTCACGACGGCGCCGTGCATATCCTGCCCGCTTTACCCGACGTATGGCACTCCGGAAAAATCAGCGGATTGAGAGCGCGAGGCGGTTTCCTCACCGACATAGAATGGGAAAACGGAACGCTCAAAACAGTGAAAATAAAATCATTGTTGGGTGGAAATCTCCGGATCCGCACCTCGACGCCATTGACTTCGCAAGACGGAAATCTGAAGCCCGCCTCCGGAACAAATCCGAACCCCCTGTTCAAAACACATGAAATACCGGCTCCCATCATTTCCGAAAAGGCAAAACTGAATCCTCCGGGCGTGAAGGCAACGCTGGAATACGACACGCCGACCGAACAGGGTAAAGAATACGTGTTTACGAGGTTATAAGGTATAGCTTACCTTTTCCTGCATAGCCGCAAAGTTTTTTTCTTCGTATACTTTGCGGTTTTGCAGGAAATAACTTGTGGTGCTTGACGCCGGACGGAGGTACGCGCCGGACGGAAAAAGGGTCAGCGTCCCGAATTTAAAGACTACCGGGAATCTATTGCTCAAAAAAACCGTAATTTCATCTGTAAAAACAGCATAATTTTTACATTCTAAAAAATATAATACATAATCCACCCTCTGTTTATCCGGAATATTTTGCGTAGGTAAGCCGGATGATGTTCAATATCGTTTCTTTGCTTTTCTCTAAAGATTTTACGGGAAGATATTCGTAACGTCCATGAAAATTTACGCCTCCGGTAAAGATGTTAGGGCAAGGGAGCCCCATGAACGAAAGCCGCGCCCCGTCGGTACCTCCCCGGATAGGTTTGATGGCCGGCTTAACGCCGCATGACTCCATGGCTTCAAATGCAATATCAATAATTTCCATGTGGG
>JAISYY010000172.1 GCA_031269635.1 Tannerella sp.
GAAACTCCCGAAGCTTTTGGCTCCGGGAGTTTTCTGTTTTTGCCGGGAAACGGAATGAAATAAAAATAAGCGGGCTTATTTTGTATTCCTCTTAACTTGCGTTATCTTTGCAAACAAAATTTTGATTGTTGATGGAAGAAAAGAAATTTAAAAGAACGCTTATTACTTCGGCGTTACCTTATGCTAACGGGCCTGTACATATTGGCCACCTGGCAGGCGTCTATGTGCCGGCGGATATTTATGCCCGTTACCTGCGGCTGAAAGGCGAAGATGTATTGTTCATCGGCGGCTCCGACGAACATGGCGTGCCGATTACTTTACGCGCTAAAAAAGAGGGAGTTACGCCGCAGGATATCGTCGACCGGTATCATAACGTCATAAAAAAATCATTTGAAGATTTCGGCATTACGTTCGATATCTATTCGCGGACGACATCGAAAACGCAGCGCGAGACGGCCTCCGGTTTTTTCCGTACACTCTACGACAAAGGGGTGTTTATCGAAAAATCAAGTGAACAGTATTATGACGAGGAAGCCGGGCAATTCCTTGCCGACCGTTATATCACAGGGACATGCCCGCATTGCGGCAACGAAAATGCATACGGCGACCAGTGCGAAGCCTGCGGCACATCGTTAAGTCCTGCCGAACTGAAAAATCCCAAATCTACCATCAGCGGCAACAAACCGGTGATGCGCGAAACGAAACACTGGTATCTGCCGCTCGACAGGTACGAACCGTTCCTGCGCAAATGGATACTCGAAGATCACCGGGAATGGAAACCGAATGTTTACGGACAGTGTAAAAGCTGGCTCGACATGGGGCTGCTACCCCGCGCCGTAAGCCGCGACCTCGACTGGGGAATTCCCGTCCCCGTCGAAGGCGCGGAAGGGAAAGTGCTGTATGTCTGGTTTGATGCGCCGATAGGTTATATATCAAATACAAAGGAATTGCGTCCGGACGACTGGGAAAAATGGTGGAAAGATCCCGAAACAAAGCTGGTGCATTTCATCGGGAAAGATAATATCGTCTTTCATTGCATCGTTTTCCCGACAATGCTTAAAGCCGAAGGATCGTTTATCTTACCGGAAAATGTGCCGGCAAACGAATTTTTAAACCTTGAGGGCGACAAGATCTCCACGTCGCGTAACTGGGCGGTGTGGCTTCATGAGTATCTTGAAGATCTGCCGGGAAAACAGGACGTGTTGCGTTATGTCCTGACAGCCAATTCCCCGGAAACAAAAGATAATGATTTTACGTGGAAAGATTTCCAGGCGCGTAACAATAACGAACTGGTTGCCATACTGGGTAATTTTGTGAACAGGGCGTTAGTCCTCACGGGCAAATATTTTGAAAATAAAGTGCCGGAACGCGGAGAACTGACCGACTATGACCGCGGGACATTGGAAGAATTTGCCGGCATCAAGGCGAACCTGGAGAAACTGCTGGATACTTACCACTTCCGCGATGCGCAAAAGGAGGCGATGAACCTGGCCCGAATCGGGAATAAATACCTGGCTGATACGGAACCGTGGAAGCTTGTAAAAACGGATATGCCGCGCGTTGCTACCATCCTGAATCTCTCCCTTCAGATAACGGCCAACCTCGCGATCGCATTCGAGCCGTTCCTGCCTTTCAGTATGGACAGGCTGAATAAAATGTTGCACATCGACCCGCCGGGATGGAACAGGCTGGGCGAGACCGGACTGCTGGAAGCCGGTCATCAGCTCGGGGTGACGGAACTCCTTTTTGAAAAGATAGATGATGACATGATCGAAAGACAGGTTCGGAAACTGCTGGATACGAAAAAAGCAAACGAAGCGGCGGAAAGACAAACGGCTCCGATACGCGAGACGATTTCTTTTGATGCGTTTGCCAAACTGGATATCCGCGTGGGAACCATCCTCGAATGTGTCAAAGTACCGAAAGCGGATAAATTATTGCAGTTCCGGATTGACGACGGGCTTGGCGGCAGAACCGTCATATCGGGAATAGCGGATTATTACAAACCGGAAGAACTTACCGGCAAACAGGTATGCTTCATCGCAAATCTCGCCCCGCGCAAGCTCAAGGGCATCGTGTCGGAAGGAATGATACTGTCGGTCGAAAACGCGGACGGGAGCCTTGCCGTAATCATGCCGGAGAAAAAAGTGTTACCGGGCAGTGAAGTAAAATAGCATGGATATGTCAATACGCATGGTTGATTTGAGCAGCCGGTATTTGCGCCTGAAGGAGGAAATAGACACTGCCGTACGGAACGTTTTTGAAAGCGCGGATTATATAAATGGCGCGCCGGTAAAAACGTTCTGCGAACGCTTGTCTGCATACATGGATGTGCCGCATGTCATTCCGTGCGGAAATGCTACGGATGCGCTTCGACTGGCGCTCCAAGCGTTGCAGATAGGCCCGGGACATGAAGTTATCGCCCCGGCCTTTACGTATATTGCTCCGGTAGAAGCGATTGCTTCGACAGGCGCTGTCCCCGTTATCGTGGACGTGGATCCGCAGACATTCAATATCAACGAAACGCTTATCGAAAAAGCAATAACCGTCCGCACAAAAGCAATTATCGCGGTACATCTGTTCGGACAGTCATGCGACATGGAGGCTATACAAAGAGTAGCAGGCAAATATAAACTTGCGATAATAGAAGATAATGCACAGTCATTGGGTGCATCCTATATTTTCGGCGATAATCGTATCCGTAAAACCGGCGCCATCGGACATATTGGTGTAACTTCCTTTTTCCCGACGAAGCCCCTTGCCTGTTATGGCGACGGTGGTGCAATCTTCACTTCCGATGACGCCCTGGCTGAACACCTCCGTCTGTTAGCCAACCATGGACAAACGGAAAAGTACCGCCACAAATTAATCGGCTGTAATTCCCGTCTGGATACCGTACAGGCCGCAATACTCAACGTAAAACTGAATTATCTGGATGAATTTACGGAACGGCGCAGGCAGATCGCCGCTCGGTATGACCGGACGTTAAACGGTTATCCGGAGATTGTATTGCCCGCCAAACGCAACTATTCCACCCACGTATATCACCAGTACACGATACAGGTAAAAAACGGCAAACGCAATGCACTGAAAACTTATCTGGCAGGAAAAAACATTTCATCCATGATTTACTATCCGTTTCCCGTACACGAACAGGAAGCATATAAATGGGTCGTACGTTTGTTCGGAGATACAGACGAATCCGAACGCCTGTGTAACGAATCGCTCTCCCTCCCGATACATTCGGAATTAACGGACGAAATGCAAACCACCATTATAGAAACCGTCGACCGTTTTTTTTCTT
>JAISYY010000228.1 GCA_031269635.1 Tannerella sp.
CCGATGCTGGCGGAGGAATTTCTGCGTGCAGACGTTGATATAGATTTGAACAAACGCAAATTTATTGATGTACAGACGATCTTTCACAAAATGGAGCAGCGGAATCTGGCGGCTGCATATAAATTTTATTGCGGTAAGGACTTAACGGATGCGCATAGCGCCGAAGGTGATGTAAGGGCTACTTACGACGTGCTTATGTCACAACTGGATCGTTATCCCGAACTTGGGAATGATGTTAATGCGCTTTCCGAATTTTCCAGCTTCAATAATAATGTAGATTTTGCCGGGCGGATGATTTATAATGAAAACGGAGAGGAGGTTATTAATTTTGGTAAATATAAAGGGCTGTTAGTCAAGGATGTACTTAAAAGGGATCAGGGATATTACGGCTGGATAATGAAGGGTGATTTCCCGCTTAATACGAAACGGAAACTTACTGAGATTCAGTTTCGTCTGAAAAATGAAATTTGATGAAGTATGTTGAGAGGGAAAAATATTGTTTTAGGCATAACGGGGAGTATTGCCGCATACAAAGCCGCTTATCTGATACGCGCGTTTGTAAAGAAAGGCGCGGAAGTGAAGGTTGTGATAACACCTGCCGGGAAGGAGTTTGTCACGCCCTTAACACTGGCTACGTTAAGCAATAATCCTGTTATAAGTGATTTTTTTTCAAACCGCGACGGTACATGGAACAGTCATGTCGATCTTGGTTTGTGGGCCGACGTTATGCTTATTGCACCGGCTTCGGCTTCGACTGTCGGGAAAATGGCAAACGGAATTGCCGATAATATGCTTATTACAACCTATTTATCCTGTAAAGCGCCTGTTTTTGTTGCGCCTGCTATGGATCTTGACATGTACGCCCATCCTTCTACACAACAGAATCTTGATAAACTTCGTTCGTATGGAAATCATATAATCGAACCGGCGACAGGTTTTCTGGCAAGCGGACTTGAAGGAAAAGGCCGTATGCCGGAACCTGATGATATCGTGAAGGTTTTGGAGGATTTTTTCTCATACCGGGGAGAACTTCAAAAAAAAAAGATACTGATAACTGCCGGTCCGACATACGAAAAGATTGATCCGGTACGTTTTATAGGTAATTATTCGTCGGGAAAAATGGGATTCGCATTGGCGGAGGCATGTGCCGGTAGGGGAGCGGAAGTGGCGCTTATATCCGGGCCGGTGTCATTAAAAACAACGCATCCGTCGATTGAACGTATCGACGTGGAATCGGCTGATGAAATGTATAATGCGGCTGTCCGTATTTTCCCGTCGTGCGATATAGCCATCTTATGTGCAGCCGTTGCGGATTACAAGCCGGAACAGCGGGTTCCGGAAAAGATAAAACGTGAATGCAATGAGGCGATGTCTATCTCGCTGGTTCGTAATAAAGATATTGCGGCAACACTCGGAAAGGATAAGCGGACGGATCAGATGCTTGTCGGGTTTGCCTTGGAAACAAAAAACGGACTGACAAATGCAAAAGAGAAACTGCAACGAAAGAATTTTGACGTGATCGTCCTTAATTCGCTAAGCGATGAAGGTGCAGGTTTCGGTTATGATACGAACAAAGTAATGTTGATTGATAAATATGGCAGGGAAACGGAGTTGCCCTTGCAGTCAAAAACCGAAGTCGCGGAAAAAATCATTGATTATTTGGTTGGCATGTGTATGCAGATGCAGCCCGTAGACGATGACGCGCTTGTTACATAAAAGTATAATAACATTATAAATTTCACAACAGGATGAAACGTTTAATATGTATACCGGTATTGTTTTTTTGTATTGCCGGAACTGTCGAGGCGCAGGAGTTTAATGCCGTGCTTACGATAAACAGCGATAAGATACAAGGTACGGATAATCAAATATTCAATACACTACAAACTGCGTTGACGGAATTTATCAACACGAAAAAGTGGACTACTGCGACGTTTTCGCAAAACGAACGTATTGACTGTAATTTTACTGTTATAGTTAATTCGCTGGAAAATAATATGTTCAATTGTGAAATACAGGTGCAGGCGCGTCGTCCCGTTTACAATTCTACCTATACAACTACGATTTTTAATTTTCGCGATACGGAATTTAATTTTGAATATACCGAATTTGAACCGTTGGAGTATACGGAGAATGTATTGAACAGTAATCTCACAGCCACGATCATATACTACATATATATGATACTGGGTTTTGATTTTGACAGTTTTTCGCTTAATGGCGGTTTGCAGTTTTTCCAACAGGCGCAACAGATTGTAACGCTGGCTCAGTCACAACCTTCATGGAATGGGTGGAGTGCTTTTGCAAACAGGCGGAATCGCCATGCTTTAGCTACTGCAATAACGGAAAATCAGGGAAGTATGTTTCATACCATGTGGTACAATTATCACAGGAAAGGTCTGGACGAAATGTCAGCCAATGCAGATCGCGGACGTACAAACCTGATCTCGTCCCTGTCGGCACTGAAAGAACTGAAAAATGCACGTCCGGCGTCCGTGTTATTGCAACTGTTTACCGATTGCAAGCTGGATGAAACGGTTGCTGTCTATTCAAAAGCGACGATGCAAGAAAAGCAGGAAGGACATAAATTGTTTTCGGAACTGTTTCCTGCGGCTTCTTCGCGTTATGAGTCTTTAAAAAAATGAGTTATGCTGAAATCATTGTTTATACGGAATTATGTATTGATTGATGAATTGGATATTCATTTCGAGGATGGCTTTTCCGTTATAACGGGCGAAACCGGGGCGGGAAAGTCGATCATACTTGGAGCCTTGTCTCTTGTCCTCGGAGAGCGTGCCGATTCCAAAAGTATTCAGTCGGGAAAAGAGAAGTGTATTATTGAGGCGGTTTTTGATATATCAACCTACCGGCTTGAAAAATTTTTCCGGGAAAATGATCTGGAATATGATACGGAAGCCTGTATGTTCCGGCGCGAATTATACGGTTCCGGGAAATCGCGCGCCTTTATAAATGATTCGCCCGTTCCGCTTGCTGTCGTCAAAGAATTGGGTAATATGTTGATTGACGTTCATTCGCAGCATCAGAATTTACTGCTTGCAGATACGCATTTCCAACTCAATGTTGTCGATTTGATGGCGCATACGGGAACACAACTTGCCGCATACCGTAACGAATACGGTAATTACCAGTCCTTGTGTGAGAGATTGGATGAATTAAGGAACAGGGTTTCGAACATGAAACAGGAGGAGGATTATATACGTTTTCAGTTCGAAGAACTGAGCGCGGCAAAGTTGCGGGCCGGCGAGCAGGATGAACTGGAAAAGGAATCGGATACATTATCGCATACCGAAGAAATAAAAGCGGCTTTATATAAAATTACGGAGTTGCTGAACGGTGAAGACAAATCCGTCGTATCTTCTTTAAGAGAAGCGTTGAACGCCGTAGAACAATTATCCGCTTATTTCCCCAAGGCCAATGAATATGCCGGGAGGCTTCGCTCCTCATATATTGATATGCATGATTTGACTTCCGAAACCAATGTGCTCAAAGATGATATTGAGTTTGATCCCGAACGCCTGGAATGGGTTAATAACCGGATGAATACGATCTATTCGTTGCAGCAAAAACATAAAGTTTCGTCTATTGAAGAGCTTATTGCAAAGCGGAACGGTTACGAAATGCAACTCAATGCCATAGAATCTTTTGACGGGGAGTTAGAGGCATTGGCCAAAAGCCAACAGGCATCCTATAAATTGTTGGTTGACCGGGCGGTAGAAATAACCGGAATGAGAGAAAAAGCCTCGAAAACGATCGAAAAACAAATCATCGAACGAATGGTGTTGCTTGGTATGCCCAATACGCGTTTTCGGATATTATTTGCACCGAAAAGTAAACCTGCTGCCGACGGAATGGATGACGTGTCATTTCTTTTCTCCGCAAATAAGAATGAACAACTGAAACCTGTTGCACAGACGGCGTCCGGCGGTGAAATCTCACGTCTTATGTTATGTGTAAAAGCGATGATTGCCGGATATGCAGCCCTTCCATCCATTATTTTCGATGAGATTGATATTGGCGTATCCGGCGAGATTGCGGACAAGATGGCTGATATAATGCAGGATTTGGGCGGGAAGATGCAGGTGATAACCATAACGCATCTGCCCCAGATCGCAGCGAAAGGCAAAGCGCATTATTTTGTTTACAAGGAAGACAGCCCGGAACGTACGTACACGCGTATCCGTCGTCTTGATGACAACGAGCGTGTGGAAGAAATAGCGCGTATGTTGAGCGGAACCCGGATGACACAAGCCGCGATTGATAATGCGAAGGTTTTATTAGGGTTATAAGTACTTGGATTGCTTCCGGTTTCTCTTTTTACAGACCGATAGGAGAGGCGCTCAAACAAAAAAAAAGCGAACCCGAAAGGGCTCGCTTTTTTGTCGGGAATATCAGTCTGTTTATCCATTCATGGATGCTAAAAAGTCCATGTTGTCGACTGTATTTTCAAGTTGTTTTTTAACAAACTCCATTGCTTCGATTGAGTTCATGTCCGAAAGATATTTACGCAGAACCCACATGCGGTTAATAGTGACATCAGCGTGCAGGAGGTCGTCCCTTCGGGTACTTGAAGCGATAATATCAACAGCCGGATAAATACGCTTGTTGGATAATTTTCTGTCAAGCTGTAACTCCATATTGCCGGTGCCCTTAAATTCTTCAAAGATGACGTCGTCCATTTTAGATCCGGTTTCCGTCAGAGCAGTTGCAAGTATGGTAAGGCTGCCTCCGTTTTCAATGTTACGCGCGGCGCCGAAAAAGCGTTTGGGCTTTTGCAGTGCATTCGCATCAACACCGCCTGACAAGACTTTTCCCGATGCCGGCTGAACCGTATTATACGCACGGGCGAGGCGCGTTATGGAATCAAGGAGGATCACAACATCGTGGCCACATTCAACCATACGTTTCGCTTTGTTCAGAACGATATCCGCTATTTTCACGTGGCGTTCCGCCGGTTCGTCGAAAGTAGAAGCGATCACTTCCGCATCAACGCTTCGCGCCATGTCGGTGACCTCTTCGGGACGCTCGTCTATCAGCAGGACAATCATATATACTTCCGGATGATTTACGGCAATAGCATTTGCAATATCTTTGAGTAACATTGTTTTACCTGTTTTAGGCTGGGCTACGATGAGTCCGCGCTGGCCTTTCCCGATAGGGGAGAACAAGTCGACTACACGTACGGACATCTGGTCGTACACTTTATGTGATTTCTTTTCCGTAAGTCTGAATTTTTCGTCGGGGAAAAGGGGTGTAAGATGGTCAAAAGGTACACGGTCGCGCACCTCTTCGGGTGAACATCCGTTTATTTTGTCCACTTTGACAAGCGGGAAATATTTTTCACCTTCTTTAGGCGGTCTGATTGGCCCTTCGACAAGATCTCCGGTTTTAAGCCCGAACAGTTTCACCTGCGATTGTGATACGTAAATATCATCCGGTGAAGGCAAGTAGTTATAATCGGAAGAACGCAGGAATCCGTATCCGTCCTGAATGATTTCCAATACTCCCGAACCTGTCAGTATGCCGTCAAAATCGAAAACTTTTTCCGTTTCAACTTGCATGGGAGGAAGCTGACGCTGATTTGCGTTTTGACCGTTGTTCTGCTTTGTGACCGGACGGTTCGCCTGGTTTTGGTTGTTTACCGGTTCGCTTCCAACAACCTGCTGCTTGTTTTCGGCATTGGTTGGAATCGGAATAACCTGGTCCAGCATGGAATTTGTTTCATTACTGTGTCTGAATATAATTCTTTTGTTGGCAGCCTGTTGTGACGGCGTCTCCTGTGTGTCTTTATTATCATTCGGTTTCCCGGATGACTTTTCGGTTGTATCGGGAGTCGCTTTAGGCGCCGGCGCAGGAACCGTATTTGTTGTTTGAACCGGAGTGACATTGTCGTTTATAACAAGAGCCGGTGAAACGGTTTTGATATTTGTATTGCCCTTGGCAATATTTCCGAATTGAATTTTTTGAGGCTGCGTATCCTTTTGTTGTACCGGAACCGTCGTTGTTTTTTCTTTCTTCGGCCGTCCTCTTTTAGCTTTCTGCGTATTGTTTGCTTGGCTGGATTTTGTTTCGTCCCGCTGTTGCTCAGCATCGCTTTGTTGTCCCTTGTTTTTTGGAGGACGTCCTCTACGAGTTGTTCCGGCAGCAGTATCGGCGTCACTGCCTGCATCTTCTGTTGATTTGTTATCATCGGCAGAAGTATTCTGTTTGCCTTTGTTTAGATTATCAATAACCCGTTGCGCCTTTTTTTCTTTTTTACGGGCAACTTTTTCCTTCTCTTTTTCGGCTTGTTTACCAGCCCATGAGATAGCCTGCTCATCAAGAATTTTGTATACTAATTCTTCTTTTGGCAGAGATTTTGCTTTATTGATACCTAAGGTTTGTGCAATTTCCTGTAATTCGGCTAATTGCTTCTCATTTAATTCAAGAATGTTGTATTTTTGCATATTAAACATGTAATATAATAAACTTTAAACTTTAGATTTCTAAGTTAAATGAATGAGTGGTTAATACACTTCACTTTATTGTTTTAAAAAAATAGTAAAAATATATTTTTGGATTATTACTGATGAAATGTTGTCTGTTATTCTCTGTAATAAAGACGCTGCAAAGATACGAATTGTTTTTTTATTTGCTGCAATTTTTTCGAGAAAAATTTATGATAAAAGCAGTTTTTGTTTTATCGTCTATCCGGAAGCGGTTGTCAATACGTTGACCAATAAGCCATAAGATGTCTTTCCCGCAACATAAGACCCATGTATCTTCTTTTTCTAAAAGACTGAACTTACGGTTCAAAAAATAATCGCTGAGTTTCTGGCGTCCCGTCATTCCGAAAGGCACAAACCAGTCGCCCGGTTTCCATCTTCTTAGCGTAAGGGGAAAATGAATCTTGTCATAGTCGAATATGCCTGTTAAAGGCGATTTATCTATTTTGAACGAACCGTCAACCGGAACTTTCACGGCGGAAAGGGTGACCGGTAAAGTTTGCCATTCCGTCAGGTTTTCGTTTAACGGGTATTCTCCCGCTATTTTTGCGCCGGGCTTGAAAATAATTAACAAATCGCGGTCTTTCAGCAGTTTATATGTTGACTCCGTAGCGTTGAAGATTTTTCCGGGTTCACCCGTCAAGGCCCTGAAAATTTCTTCGGAGACATAAGGCGAGAATCCGTACGTTTTCAGTAATTCGTATAAAATGGTTTTAGGCGCAGGCTGTTGCATCAACCTGTCAATATGTATATGTATGTCGCCCTTATCCGTGATATCCGTAAGCAACCGTTTAAATTTTTCGATTGCCTGTGAATAGATACATTCCGCATCTGCAAGATTTTCAGCAGTTACGGCAAAGGTTTTTCTGACGGACGGGTTGAGTTCCTCCATTAACGGGAGCAGTCGCAGACGGATGAAATTACGTGTATATTTATCCGACAGATTTGAACTGTCTGTCACATACGGCAAGTTTTGTTCTTCCCGGAATTGATTGAGTGTTTCCCGGTTTACACAAAGCAACGGTCGAACGACAAATCCGTTTTTCGGACGTATGCCGCAAAGTCCGCGTATCCCCGTCCCCCGTATCATGTTAAGGAGCATGGTTTCTATGCTGTCATCTTGGTGATGCGCGACGGCAATTGCCTGTGCATCATATTTTTGGCGTATTGTTTCAAACCATTGATAGCGCAATTCCCGTGCAGCCATTTCGATCGATATATGTTTTTTTGCCGCATGGAAACGGGTATCAAAATCGTTTTTTTCAAACGGGATATGATGATCCTCCGTAAATTTCCGGCAGAACGTTTCATCACGGTCGGATTCTGTTCCCCGAAGATGAAAATTACAGTGAGCGGCAATACAGGTGTATCCTAACCGGTTCAATATAAACAATAATGAGACGGAATCACCTCCACCGCTGAATCCCGCAATGACAGGTTTGTCAAACGTCAGCAGGTGATTTGTCTCAATATATGTTTGTATTTTGTGTATCAACCTTTTAGCTGCGGGAATTATTTTTCGGTTGCGTTTGCAAGCTCCGGATCAATCATAATACGTCCGCAGTATTCACAAACGATGATTTTCTTGTGAAGTTTTATATCTAACTGCTTCTGCGGGGGGATCTTGTTGAAGCAACCGCCACATGCATCCCGTTCGATATTAACTACCGCCAAACCGTTACGTGCGCCTTTACGAATACGTTTAAAAGCATTTAACAGGCGTGATTCTATCTTTTCTTCAAATGATTTTGACTTTTCGCGCAGTTTTTCTTCTTCATGGCGTGTTTCCGCTACAATTTCCTGGAGTTCTTTTTTCTTTTGTTCCAAGTCAATTTTGCGTCCTTCAAGAATCTCTTTGCTTCCGGAAATGCTTTCTTTCTTTTGTTTTATGGCAGCATTAAATTCTTTTATTTTCTTCTCCGAAAATTCGATTTCAAGCTCCTTAAATTCAATATCTTTTGACAGGTTATCAAATTCACGGTTATTACGTACCTGATCCAACTGGCCTTTGTATTTTTCAATCAGCAACTTGGATTCGGAGATTTTGTTCTTCTGAGCAGTTACGTTATCGTCAAGATCCTGTATTTCAGCATGATATTTTTCCACGCGGGTTTTAAGTCCGGCGATTTCGTCTTCAAGGTCCTGTACTTCCAAGGGAAGCTCTCCGCGTAACGTTTTTATTTTATCAATATCGGAAACAATCGTTTGAAGTTTGTACAGCATGAAAAGCTTTTCTTCAACCGTATAATTCTTGGTTTCCTTATTTTTCAAAGAAGAAGTGTCGACCGTTATATCGTCTGCCGGTACAGTATCTATTTTATCGGCAACAAGTTTTCTGGAAACGCTTTTCTTGGCCGTTTCCTTTTCTTCTGCTTTCTTTTCCGCAACCGATCTTTTGGCCGTTGTTTTGGAATCTTTTGATGTCACTCCTTTTTTTGTCGTTGCTTTTACAGCCTCATTATCTGCTTTGGCTTCAATTTTTTTTGCCATGCTTATAAATATTTAATAGGGTTTGTATTTGCTATTGAGTTTTGCACCGCAAAGGTAGGAAATTTTTTTGATATAATATGAAAGAAGATATCTTTTGCACAAATTTCGCTTTCATAATGTCCTATTACGGCGAGTAAAAGATGGTTTTCCGTGTCGTAAAAATCATTATACCGGGCTTCTCCGGTAATGAAAATATCTGCGTCTGCAGCAATCGCTTCGTTTAAAAGAAATGACCCGCTGCCGCCGCATATAGCTACTGTACGCAATTTACGTCCCGTAAGCGATGAATGTTTCAGACATTCGACATGGAGGACGTCTTTTATGCGTTGCAGGAAAATCAGTTCGTCTTCCCATTCGGGAAGTATCCCGATAATGCCGCTGCCGGCCTGACTCCAGTCGTTTTCCAGTTTATACAGGTCAAAAACCGGTTCTTCATAAGGATGCGCCGCCAATAATGAACGTATGACGGCCGATTTCCTGTATGCCGGAAAAACCGTTTCTATGCGAATTTCTTTCTCAACGTGCAGTTTTCCGGTCTCCCCGCGGTAAGGATTCGCGTTTTCGCCTGCCAAAAAAGTACCGTTGCCTTCGGCATTAAAACTGCAGGAACTGTAGTTGCCGATATGTCCTGCTCCGGCCTTGAACAATACCCTGCGAAGAGTTTCGGCGGAATCTTCGGGCACGAAAGTGACGATCTTTATCAGATGATGTTTCTGTGGGCTTAAAATCCTGACGTCTTCCAGTCCGAACATTTCCGCAAGTTTATAGTTCAGGCCTCCGGCGGCGTTATCCAGATTCGTATGAGCGGCATAGATGACAAGGTCGTTTTTGCAGGCTTTTATCATGCACCGTTCAACATAGTTCTTCCCTGTCAATGATTTGAACGGTTTAAACGCTAACGGATGATGAGAAATGATAAGGTTAAATCCTGCGTTGATGGCTTCATCCACGATTTCTTCCGTTACGTCGAGACAAAGAAGCGCCCCGGTTGCCGGCAAATTGACATCACCGGTCTGGACGCCTGCATTATCATAATCTTCCTGAAGACTTAACGGTGCATGGCGTTCTATTTCTTTGAGGATATCCTTAATTCTGATCATACATTAATATATTTATAAATCAACTTTGATGTTCAGTTCTTTCAGTTGTGCATCATCAAGTGCGGACGGTGCATCAAGCATGACGTCGCGTCCGGAGTTGTTTTTCGGGAAAGCGATGCAGTCGCGGATCGAATCGAGGCCGGTAAACAGGGATACAAGCCTGTCGAGGCCAAAGGCGATACCTCCGTGAGGGGGCGCTCCGTATTTGAATGCATTCATCAGGAAACCAAACTGCGCCTGCGCCTGTTCTTCGGTAAACCCGAGCAGTCTGAACATGCTGTTTTGTAACCGGCTGTCGTATATACGAATGGAACCGCCGCCTACTTCCACGCCGTTGATAACCATGTCGTAAGCATTTGCACGAACCTCGCCGGGATTGCTGTCCAGCAAGGGTATATCTTCCGATTTGGGCGAGGTGAACGGATGGTGCATGGCATAGTAGCGCTGTGTTTCTTCATCCCATTCCAGCAAAGGGAAGTCTGTAATCCACAAACAGGCAAACGTGTCTTTGTCGCGTAACCCCAGTTGACTGCCCATTTCAAGACGCAGTTCATTCAGTTGTTTGCGCGTCTTATTGACGTTATCGCCCGAAAGTATGAGTATGAGGTCGCCGGGCCGGGCATTGAACGCGTCCTTCATTTTCTGCAGTGTCTCCTGCGAATAGAATTTATCAACGCTCGACTTTACGTTTCCGTCGGCTTCAACACGTGCATAAACAAGTCCTTTGGCTCCAATCTGGGGCCTTTTTACAAAATCGGTCAGGGCGTCAAGTTGCTTGCGCGTGTATGTGGCTGCGCCTTCCGCACATATTCCGCCGATATATCCCGCATCGTCAAATACGGCAAACCCGGAACCTTTCAGGATGTCCATAAGTTCAACAAACTTCATCCCGAAGCGGATATCCGGTTTGTCCGAACCGTAATGTTTCATGGCGTCGCTCCATGTCATGCGGGGAAAATCCTCACTGAATGTTATATTGCGGATTGTCTTGAAAAGATGTTTGGTCATTCCTTCAAAAATCCGCAAAATATCGTCCTGTTCAACGAACGACATCTCACAGTCGATCTGTGTAAATTCGGGTTGGCGGTCTGCACGCAAATCTTCGTCGCGAAAACATTTTACAATCTGGAAATAGCGGTCAAAACCGGAAACCATCAATAATTGCTTCAACGTTTGCGGAGACTGGGGCAGGGCATAAAACTGTCCCGGATTCATGCGGGAAGGAACAACGAAATCCCGCGCACCTTCGGGTGTGGAATTTACAAGAACGGGCGTTTCGACCTCAAGAAAATCGGCTTCACTCAGATAACGTCGTGTCTCGAACGCCATGCGGTGCCTCACTTCCATGTTCTTGCGTACAATATTGCGACGCAAATCAAGATAACGGTATTTCATGCGAATATCGTCGCCGCCATCACTCTCGTCTTCGATTGTAAAAGGCGGTGTAAGCGATACATTAAGTATATTCAATACCGAAACGATAACTTCAATCTCACCGGTCGGGATATGCGTATTTTTGTTGAAACGTTCTTCTACCGTTCCTTTGACCTGAATAACAAACTCACGCCCTAATTTATTTGCCTGTTCGCAAAGCGAAGCGTCGACTTTTTCGTTAAAAACCAACTGAGTAATACCGTAACGGTCGCGCAGGTCAACAAACGTCATACCCCCCATATTGCGAATTTTTTGCACCCATCCGGCCAATATTACGGATTGTCCTTCGTCTTTAAGGCGTAATTCCCCACAAGTCTTTGTTCTGTACATATTTATATCTTATTATTTTTATTATCTTCAAAAAAATCACGCAAATGTAATGATATTTTGATACAATTCAAAAAAAAGATTTAGCCGGGCTAAATCTTTTTTTGAGGTACCGGAGAAGAATTAGTATCTTCGCAGGAAAAAATAATGTCCAAGAAAGACATGTAACCGTCGTTGCGAAAACGGACAAGGACTAAACTTAACCGAAAGATATAATTTCTGTAACCGATCAGTAACATTTGGTCTTTACTTTTGCATCGTTAAAGAGTTGAATTTTTAGAAAGATAAAAAGGAATAGTTTTCGCACAATAAGATATGGAAGAACTTTTTCCGCATCAAGCCGGTATGAAAAAAAACGATTTGTTTTCTCAATAG
>JAISYY010000304.1 GCA_031269635.1 Tannerella sp.
TTGGCTCTTTTACATATATACATAACGATTATCGTAAACAGTAATGCGATTATCATCCCGATGACGGGAGCCAGGAATATGAATGCGGCGATTTTTATGATCACAATGCTTTGTATCGCATTAAAGCCGTTTGCCATAATGGCGGCTCCCGCAAAACCTCCGATAAGCGTATGGGATGACGACGACGGGATGCCCAGCCACCAGGTCGCCAGGTTCCAGATAATAGCGGCTATTACCCCGGATAAGATGACCGGCAGCGTGATATATTGCTCAAATACGGTCTTTGAAACGGTATTTGCAATTCCAAATTCGCCAATAATATATTTTGCTATAAAAAATGCCACAAAATTAAAAAATGCAGCCCAGATCACGGCCTGGAATGGCGTCAGGACTTTAGTCGATACGATTGTCGCAATAGAATTGGCGGCATCATGAAATCCATTTATATAATCAAAGATGAGACAAAGAACAATAATTGCTATTAATAATTCCATCAGAAAAGCGTTTTAAGCGTACTTTATAATAATTGTTCTTACAATCTTACCTACATGCTCTGCCATATCTGTAGTCTTTTCCATTTCATATAAAATCTCTTTCAGTTTAAACAGTTCGATGCTGTCCTTTTCGTTTTCAAACAGTTCTATTACGAAGAGTTCATACACATCATCCGCTTTATTTTCTATATCATGCAATTCTTTGCAGTATGCTTTTATTCGGGAAGAATTGTTACTCAACGAATCCAGCAATTCCATAATTTTGCCCAGACAAGTCGAACCGTCTTTTATCAATCCGGCCAATTCACGGGCTTTATCCGGAATACATTTGGGCTTGTAGAGCGCGATACGTTTCGCCGAGCTGTTAATTCCGTCCGCAACATCATCCAGATACATGGCCAGATCATGCAGATCTTCCCGGTCAAAAGGTGTAATAAACGTAGCGTTCAACTCGTCAAAAACACGGTGCGAAAGTTTATCCCCCAATCGTTCCTGCTCTTTGATCAGGCGGTAATATTCGTCTTGCTGCACATGATCATTTGTTTCCATACATTTTATAAGTAAATCCGACGCTGTCAAGAGCACAGTGGAAAGATCCTTAAACAAAGGGAAAAATTTGGGTTCTTTAGGAGTAAAACGGCTAAAAAAGGAGTTGTTCATACAGTTTCTATATAATTTAAATGTTATTTCCAGGCTACAAACTTATATATAAAATTTTTATTTATACGGTTCACCGGCAATTTTTATTCCAACAAATTATCAACAATATAACGGAAAAGTCCGGTTTTCCCTTTCTGGAAATTACCGGACTTTCTGCTTTATTCCTACAATTTTCTTATCCAGATATTGCGGAAACTAATCGGCTCGCTCGGGTCGCCGTGACTTTGCAGGACAATGGGTCCGGCGCCATGTTTTTCCACTCGCGGGAATCCGATATACTCGGTAGTCCCGATAATCGTCGTGTTATTTTGCACGACGACGCCGTTGTGCAAAACCGTCACTTGCGGAGGCGTCCGGTATGTCCCGTCTTCCCTGAACGTGGGAGCCGTATAAAGAACATCGTACACGTTCCATTCTCCCGGCTTGCGCATGGCGTTTACCAGCGGGCGCGATTGCTTGTAAATACTTCCGGCCTGGCCATTGGCGTAGGTCTCGTTCACATAATTGTCCAGCACCTGCAGTTCGTATTTCCCCTGCAGGTAAACGCCGCTGTTTCCGCGCGACTGACTTGTTCCCGTAATATTGGCAGGCACACACCATTCGATATGTAACTGGAAATCTTCGAACACTTCCCGGGTTCGAATATCCCCGTGTTCCTTGTTTACGGTAAACGTGCCGTCGCCGTTCACAATCCATTCGGCGGCTCCTTTTGTCCGCACATTCTCCCATGCCGATAAATCCTTTCCGTCAAACAAAACGATCGCGTCCGACGGCGCAGAGTTTGTCTTTATATCGCCGGGGGTCACAACGGCCGGTTGAGGCAGCCAAAATTCGGACATTTCCGGTTTCATCTTTCCCGGTTCGGGATAAGTCTTTTGAGCAAATGACGAGATACTGACACATAATATGGCCGGTATCATTACTGAATTTAATACACTGTTTTTCATTATGAATTGTTTTTACTATTAATATATTGAATTATTTAAAACTTACGCTGTAACGGCATACAAAATGGTATCTATTGCCAGTTTTTTATGTACCCTGAAATAAAACCTGTATTCCGGCACGATTTCCTTTATATACCGGGGGATATCCGTCAAATCGCATTGCTTATGATAAATGCTTATTCCCAGAACCGGTTTGTTGCTCCGTATCGTCTGTTCCGCTCCTTTCAAAGCTTGCAGTTCCGCCCCTTCCACATCCATTTTTATATAGGTGACAGGAGCTCCGTCCACAATATGGTCGATCGTATCAACTTCGATAGAACGCTCCGCACCGTCCGAAATCCTGGAAAGCATCGTGCCGTTTTCCTGAAAAGGCAACCTCCCGGCATAACCGTAGATTCCCTTATTTATAACATCTATATCCGTTAGCTTTTCACCGGCTACATACTTCAGCAACTGTTCACAGTTCGACCTGTCCGGCTCGGCAGCCCAGATATGACGGTATGACCCGCCGGTTGCCTTCAGGAACTCGGCAATCGTATCGCCGGTAAACGCCCCGCAGTCAAAATATGATTCATGATCCGAAAATTCAACTATCCCCTTTGGAAAATACTGGTTCTTATCAAACACCGGAGGAAGATATTTCATATCCTGCCGGGTTTTACTTAACAAATATGCCACGAACGAATCTTTTGAATACTGATCCTGAAGGTTTTCATAAAATTCTTCCAGAAACGCCCTGTTTTCCCTGACAAAAGAAGAAGTGACAATCTCCATGTCAAATATTTCGGAAAGGTACGACACGGACTTTGCATTTTTGAACTTAGCCGCTATCGCAGGAATATTTCCGTATCCTTTCACAAAGCCGGCAATCACATGATAAGCCGGTATTTTTTCATCAAGTTCCCTTATACCGGCCGTTTCCGCGTCTTTCAAAGAAACAGTCTGTCCGGTCATAAGCGGAGACTCGTCATCAAAAGCTACTAACGCCGGTTCAATACCGTGACAAGACAACTTTTTCACGATCTGATCCGCCACATCGGCTGTCGCCCCATACAAAACGACCGGAAGTCCCGACGCTTTCAGGAGCGTGATGATCCTGACGTCATTTTCCGCCTCATCTGTTTCCAGCAATTCTTTAAAATCCATTATTTTCCGTTTTCAAAATACATATCCGGCGTGCAAAAGTAATTAAATAATTGAGTTTTTCAAAATCTTTAATCAGGGTTTCTTTTAATTTTTCCAGCCGGCATCCGGTTTCTTTTGCTTTCCTTCGACTGAGGTTCGACTAAGCTTCGACTAAGGTTCGACCGGGGAACAGCCGTAACGGAGTGGCAAAAAAAGTACTTTTTTAATTTTTATAACATTACGGCCATTTTACAGAATTACAGAATTTGCAGAATGAACAGGTTTTCTGCAAATTTTGTAATTCTGTTGTGGATTTGAAGCCATTCAAACGCGGATGCGCTCTGTCCGAAGCGCACCCGCGTTGCTGAAGGGCTATTCGCGTCCAAGCGGGGGTGTCAGATTTCCACCGTCTTTTCTGCGATGTTGCCGGGCGTGTCGGAGGCGAATACGTCAATCCGGTCGCCGGAGAGGTCGTCATTGGTTGCCGTGGCCGTGTATGTCCACTCGTAGCCGGTGGGTTCGGGCCGGGCAAAGCCTTCTTCGACGAGGGTGCCG
>JAISYY010000248.1 GCA_031269635.1 Tannerella sp.
ATCACCGCACCTTCCTGTCCGAAAGGTAATCAATCATACGCACGATAGCCCTGCTGCATACGGGACAGAAAGGTTTTAAATCGCGCATCATGCAGTGATCCATCGGGCGGTATATTCCCTTGGCAAGGTATCCTCCTCCCTCGAAGACGCCCAATCCGCCGGAATAAGGTGCCTCCGGCGGTGTCGGGACAGGCGTCCCGGCCGGCAGCATATCTTTCCATTTCCTGTCGAAATCGACTAAGGTGGTAATATTCGGTTCCCACGGCTCGAAGTTGAGGTTGTAAAAATCATCGTAGGATGTTTCGGACGAGAAATATTCATCGGCAAGGCCGGCGAAACTGTGTCCAAGCTCATGCACAAACACCTGGATCGTGCGCTCATTACCGGACGTCCCGATGGCGTAAAAATTATACATCCCGCCGCCGCCGTAAACTTCGGAGTTGACAAGTACAAAAACAGCGTCGCAGGGAATATTCCATACGGCGTCGCGGATGGATTTCATGTCGGGCGTCGTCAGGTAACGATCCGTACCGAACGTATAAAAGCCTGCATTTAAAGCCGTATTCCTGAATATCCCTTTGCCGGAGAAATCCGTTCCCGAATCTTCGGATTCGAGAAAAACCGCCCGGACATTGAAATCTTTACGATGCAGGTCATAAGGCGGCGTGGCAAACAAAGCGTCCGTAAAACGTTCGGCATCGGCAAAAAACTTATCTTTTTCGGAAGCGGTATATCCTTCGGCGACAAAAGCCAAATCCACTTTCCCGGCCGGGTCGCCCTGTATCTGAATATCCGTCACCGGGTTATCTTTCAAACGGCTGCGTTCTATAAATATACTTGACGGGTCAATGTCCAGCGTCATCAGTGTGTCTTTATTGTCCGTGGAACGGTTATGCGCCAACAGTACGGCCGTCACCGGACGATGTGGGAAAGGCATGACAATACTGTTGACCCATGCCTGCGTTTCCGCTTTTGCCTGTTCCGTCGTGCGCCATTCTTCAAACAGCGTGTTAAATCCGCGCGAATAAATGAGTTCCCCACTTGCCTTATCATACGTTTTCAGCATATATCCCCCGTATCCGAAAGGGTCTGTAAGATTTTCGCGCGGCCCTCCCCAGACCGGCTCCTCGCGTAATTGCATCAGCGCGGCAGACTGCTCCCCGGCATTACCGCATAGCGCAAAATCCATCCGCAACTGTTCTCCGCTGAAATAACTGTCAAACGTTTCCTGTGCATAAGACGACAGGCACAACAAAAAAGATACTGACAAAAAACAAACTGTCCGCATGAACTTCCGGGATTATCGGTTAGACTTTCAATTCAAACCTGTCGGCATCCATCCAGACGGGAAATTTGGTACGCAGTTTTTCGAGATCAGCGCGTTTGATAACACCCGTAACCGTTTTTGCCTCTTTCTCGCCGGCGTTAAACAGTTTCTTGCCTTTCGGGGAAATAATCAGCGATCCGCCATGATATTTGAACTCATACGCATCGACGCCGATACGGTTTACACCACACACATAGCACATGTTTTCGATAGCCCGCGCCTGGAGCAAGGCTTTCCATACTTTTTTGCGCGATTCGACCCAGTTCGCTACATATATTAATACATCATACTCGTTATTCACGTTACGGCTCCATACCGGGAAACGCAAATCGTAGCATACCATCAAACAAATCTTCCACCCCCGGTAGTCAACGATAAGGCGCCTCGTCCCCTGCGACAAATACTTATCCTCGCCGGCCATGCTGAACAGATGCCGTTTATCATAATAAAATTCCTGTCCGTCGGGAGTTATGAAAAACGCACGGTTAAGATAGCGGCCATCGTCGGAAGCCATAAAACTTCCCGTCACGGCCAAGTCATATTCCCGGGCGTATTTTTTCATGGCAAGGATCGTCTTCCCGTCGTTCGGTTCGGACAAATCTTCCGCACGCACCGACACGCCGGTCGTAAAAAGTTCCGGTAACACGGCCAGGTCGGTTTTCCCTTTCAGGCGGCGCAATAATTCACCGTAATAACTGATATTCTCATCCACATCTTCCCAAACGATATGGGACTGTACCATGCTGATACGTAAAGCGCTGAAATCTTCCATAATTAATATTTTAAAGTCATTTTAAGCTTTTCAAAATTTTTATCGTGATATCCTTTTATCCCGTCATACATTGAACGGATCGTAAGAATATCCGCGTCCGCGTTTCCCGTAGGATAAAATATGGCTTTTATGCCGACCTCCTTTTTCCCGTAATCAATATATGCAACCTGAATGGGGATTCCGGCTTTCAATGCAATATAATAAAATCCTCTTTTCCATTCCTTCGTTCTCTTGCGTGTACCTTCCGGAGTTATTGCAATATGAAAAATATCATGCCGGGCAAATTCCCTGGCAATCTGTGCCGTCGTTGACGACGATTTGTCGCGGTTGATGGGTATCCCTCCCATACTCTTGAATATGACGTTAAAAGGAAAAAAGAACCATTCCTTCTTCATCAGGAATTTGGATTTTTTCCCCAGCGCATTATAAAAAAGTTTCCCCAGCGTCAAATCAAGATTGCTCGTATGAGGTGCAACACATATAACGGATTTACGAATATCACCACCGTCAGGACCTATTGTCCATCCGGATAAATGCAGAATCCACCTGCATAACGTACGCTTTATATTCAATTCTTTGCTCCTTCTTTATTCAACAACACCAGTTCCTCATAAACCCTGTTCGCATCCGAGCTGAAATCTTCATCCAACTTCCTGTAGTACCGCTTAACCAACCGCTTATCGGCAGTCCCTGAAGGGTTCTGAACACGACGCCTGTATTCATCGTTCATTTCAACTATACGGTTCATAATCTCCCCGAGTTTATCCTTATCCGCTTCCGGCTGCAAGGAACAAAGCAGGGCTTCAATCATCAATTCGCCGGATAAATATTCAATCATTTTCTTTAAATCTCTACGTTTTGCCATATATCTACATTATAAAAGACGCGTAAAGATAGATAAAATCCGAATATCCCAAATGTTTTTTCCAAAAAAAAATCAGAGCGAACGGGTGAGACGGGGTCAGGAAGGCGGGAATCAGGGTAATTCATCCCCCCCAATCAATTTATTTTTGAATTATCGCCGGATTTTCGTTACCTTTGCCGGGCAATTCAGAAACAAATACAATTTTGAATGATAAAACTTGATTATATTTTTGAGAGTAGTTGGGAGGTTTGTAATAAAATAGGCGGTATATATACGGTTCTATCATCAAAAGCCCGGACGCTGAAAAATGATTTCAATGACAGCATTATATTTATCGGACCGGATCTGAACAATAATCCGAATGATTTCATAGAAGACAATACGATCTTCTGCGACTGGAAAAAATCGCTGCCCGAAAATCTTAAGATCCGGACCGGACGCTGGGACATTCCCGGAGAACCGCTCGTCTTTTTAGTTTCGTACAAAACATTTTTCGACCGGAGAGATTCCCTCTATTACGATATATGGAACTCTTTCCGCGTAAATTCATCACATGCATACGGCGACTATGACAACTCGTGCATCTTTGCTTATGCCGTAGGGTTGGTCATCGAAAACTTTTACCGTTTTCATAAGCTTACCGGCAAAAAAGTAGTTGCCGTTTTCAACGAATGGATGCTTGGAATGGGCGCTTTGTACATACAAAAACACGTGCCGGCCGTTGCTACATTATTCGTAACACACGCTACGACAACAGGACGTTCGATTGCCGGGAACCATAAACCCCTGTATAGCTGCCTGAAATCGTATAACGGCGATCAAATGGCGAAAGAACTCAATGTAGAAGCGAAACATTCTTTAGAAAAACAGACGGCCATGTTTGCCGACTGTTTCACTACCGTAAGCGATATTACAGCGCTGGAATGTGAACAGTTGCTGGACAAAGCGCCGGATGCCGTTACACCCAACGGTTTTGAAAGGGATTTTGTGCCCGTCGGAGATTCTTATGTAAAAAAGCGGGCGGAAGCACGCCAAAGACTTATGTACGTAGTGGAAAAGCTTACCGGGCGGCCGGTCGACAAGGACGCCTTTCTCGTTTCTACAAGCGGACGCTACGAATACAGGAACAAGGGCATAGACGTCTTCATCGACGTCATGAACACCCTTCGCCGGTCGAAAACGAACAGGCGCGAGACGGTAGCTTTCATCATGGTACCCGCATGGGTATATGCGGCAAGGGCTGACCTGAAGTATATCCTCGAAAATGACTATGACATGACGGCACCCATGCAAATGCCGTTCCTGACGCACTGGCTTAACGACATGGACGGGGATCACGTGATGAATTATATCTTCTCATCCGGTTTTACAAACACGGCATCCGAAAACCTGAGAATTATATTCGTCCCCTGTTACCTGGACGGCAATGATCAGATCTTCAATATGTCGTATTATGACCTTCTCATCGGTATGGACGCCACGGTTTTCGCCTCCTATTACGAACCCTGGGGATACACGCCTCTGGAAAGCATTGCGTTTGGAGTGCCTACCGTAACAACAAACCTTGCCGGGTTTGGGTTATGGGCAAGCACGCTCATATCCGGTAATGACATACAAGAAGGCGTATCCGTAATAAAACGTACGGATGATAACTACTTTGAAGTGGTTAACAATATTGCAGATACACTCTCGGAACTCATGAACGCCGACGCGCAGGCGGTGCGTAATAATTGTTTCCATATCGCCCGGCAGGCGGAATGGGATAAATTTATAACCCGCTACTATGCAGCATTCAACATAGCTCTTGCAAATGCAGGAAAAAGAAACGGAACATAACATTCCGGAAATCTACAAATATTTTATATCTTTACAGCAGCAATAAAAAAATTACAAACATGAAAATTCTATCAACTAATTCAAACGAACCGATATGGAGAGATACGTTTCCCCACTCAAAACTTCCTGAAAAATTAGAAAAACTTCACGAAATTGCCACGAACTTGTGGTGGGTATGGAATCATGAAGGGGCGAAACTTTTCGGTGAAATCGATTCCACCTTGTGGAAAGAAACAGAAGGTAACCCCGTCTTGCTACTCCAGAAGTTGTCAAGCAAACGGATGAAAGAAATCATGGAAAACAGCCAGTTGATGGCTAAAATAGAGTACGTATACGACCTGTTCAAAACTTACATAAACCGGCAACCGGACCGGACAAAGCCGTCTGTCGCCTATTTCAGCATGGAATACGGCCTCACAAATGTATTAAAAATATATTCCGGCGGTCTTGGCATCCTTGCCGGCGATTATCTCAAAGAAGCAAGTGACAGCAATATCGACCTTGTAGCGGTTGGTCTTCTTTACCACTACGGATATTTCACGCAGTCACTATCAATGGACGGACAGCAAATCGCAAATTATGAAGCGCAGGACTTTTCAAAACTTCCCATAACACAGGTGACTGCATCCGGCGGCTCTCCGATGACACTGGAGGTGCCGTTTCATGACCGCATCATTTATGCGCATATATGGAAAGTGAGCATCGGGCGTATCCCCATGTACCTGATGGATACGGACATACCGGAAAACAGCGACTGGGACCGTCCGATCACCCACCAGTTGTATGGAGGCGACTGGGAAAACCGCATGAAGCAGGAATACCTGCTGGGCATAGGAGGAATCTTGTTACTGAACAAATTAGGATTAAAAAAGCAGGTGTATCACTGTAACGAAGGCCATGCCGCATTCATCAACGTACAACGCTTAGTTGACCATATCGAAAACGACAAACTGGAATTTAACGAAGCGCTTGAGGTGGTACGCGCATCTTCCCTGTATACCGTACATACGCCCGTACCGGCAGGACACGATTACTTCGACGAAGCGCTGTTCGGCAAATACATGGGACACTTCCCGTCCAGGCTGGGCATCTCGTGGGAGGAATTTATTGACATGGGGCGCACGAATCCGGGAAGCAACGAAAAGTTCTGCATGAGCACGTTCGCCCTCAACACCTGCCAGGAAGCCAACGGCGTAAGCTACCTGCACGGTAAAGTTTCGCAATTGATGTTCTCGCCCATGTGGAAAGGCTATTTCCCCGAAGAACTGCACGTGGGATACGTGACGAACGGCGTGCACATGCCGACATGGATGGCTACGGAATGGAAGAAATTCTGTTATGAAGAATTTGGCGGGAATTTCATTAAGGACCAGTCCAATAAAGAGATCTGGCAACAGATACATAAATCGTCCGACGAAGAAGTCTGGAACATACGCAAGACCCTTAAAAAGAAACTTATTGATTATATAAAGACGCAATACCGGGAAAGCTGGTTTAAAAACCAGGGAGATCCCTCGAAAGTAGTAACTGTTCTTGACCGCATCAACCCGAACGCACTGCTGTTGGGATTCGGGCGGCGTTTCGCAACCTACAAGCGTGCACACCTGCTATTTACAGACCTCGACCGGCTGGCCAAAATTGTAAATAACGAACAATATCCCGTACAAATCGTATTCACCGGAAAAGCGCACCCGGCCGACGGAGGCGGACAGGGACTTATCAAACATATTGTAGAAATATCGCGTCGCCCCGAGTTCTTAGGCAAAATCATATTCCTTGAAAACTATGACATGCGCCTTGCCCGGCGCCTGATTTCCGGCGTTGACGTGTGGATTAACACCCCCACCCGCCCACTCGAAGCATCCGGGACATCCGGCGAAAAGGCCGAGATGAACGGCGTCCTGAACCTGTCGGTACTCGACGGCTGGTGGTACGAAGGATACCGCGAAGGCGCAGGATGGGCGCTTACCGACAAACGCACGTACGATAACCAGCAATATCAGGATCAGCTCGACGCTGCTACCATCTATCACCTGCTGGAAGATGAAATCATTCCCTTATATTTTGCCAGGAACAGCAAAGGTTATTCGCCGGAATGGATACAGTATATCAAAAATTCAATGTCGCAGATCGCGCCCGATTATACAATGAAACGCATGATGGACGATTATTTCAACCGTTTTTACAACAAACTGGCAACCCGCTCCGAGATGCTTGCGAAAAACAAATTCGTGGAAGCGAAAAATATCTCGGACTGGAAAAAGGAAGTTGCGGCTCACTGGGATTCGTTCCAGGTAGAATCGTTCCATTATGACCCGAAAGTGTTCCAGCCGACCGTAGGCGAAGAATATACCATTAAAATCGTCATAAACCGCAAGGATCTTAAGAGCATGCTGGGCATAGACATTGTATATACACGTGATCATCCCGAAAATCATCAGTTGGAATTTGTGCAGTCGGAACCTTTCAAATTAGTAAAAGAAGAAGGCCCAAGGCTCTATTTTGAACTGAAACGTACGACAATGGAGATCGGGCAGTTAAAGGCCGGCTTCCGCATCTATCCGTATAATGAAAAACTACCTCATCGCATGGACTTTGCTTACATACGCTGGGTTCAGTCATAAAATAAGACATGAAACCCGTTTACACACTTTTTGTCATCTGTGTGGGACTGCTGGCGCCACATTTCGCGCCCCGGCGCAGGACATGCCCGGCAGCAGAAAGACTCGCTGCTAAACGTGATTGCCCATACGCAGGGCGATGAAAAGTTGGAGGCATACCATATTTATGTGCTGAAACTGTTTTACGAAGTAAAGGACCGTGCTTCGCTCCAGTATCTTGCCGACGTCATCCGCGAAACGACGGGAGAAACCTATTCCGCCTATATCTCCGGCCTGTGCCTTCAGTACGCCCTCACGCTGCTGAACGAACAGCCCGGGATGACGCCCGACGCCGTCGCCGTAGATTCCGGGCACGGTTCCTACTCGCCTTTCTTCCATTCGTTCACGAAAAAATACAGCATTACCTCTTCGAAATACCGCAAAATGTCCGCCGCAAAGAACGGAAAATAAAAGTTTTTCTGAATCAACAAATACTTTTTCTGAATCAACAAGTCTGTTTTTTGCCTCCGGA